>JAEUIG010000843.1 GCA_016795125.1 Planctomycetaceae bacterium
GCTGTCGGAGGAACGACTCAAGGTCATCGCCGACTGGATCAACGGCGGCGCGAAGTTCGACGGGCGAACCCAGGACCTGTCGCTGGCCGACCTGATTGCCAATGCGCCGCTCGATCCATCGGTCGTCATTCCGAAGCCCAAGGGATCGGAGACGGTGTCCTTCACCCGCGACGTGGCGCCGTTCATGGCGAACCTCTGCGGCGGGTGCCACAGCCGGGAGAACCGGAATGGCGGCCTGTGCCTGGAAACGTTCTACGACATGATGAAGGGGGGCGACAGCGGCGTGGTCGTGATCCCCGGCGACGGCGAGAACAGCCGGCTGTTCCGTTTGACGGGGGGCCTGGAGAATCCCCGCATGCCGCAGGGGCAGGCCCGCATCACGCGGAAGAACTACGAAGACCTCAAGCAGTGGTTTGCAGAAGGCTGCGTGTACGACGGCGAGGACCCCCGCGCGCCGCTGCGATCGTTCGTGCGCAGCCAGTCGGACATCGACGCCGAAAAGTTTGCGGCGATGACTGCGGAACAATTCCACTCGCTGCGGCAGGAGCGGACGATCAAGCAGTTCAAGGACGCGCTGCCGAATGACACGGCACAGACGCTGGAGACGGACGAGTTTCTGATGATCGGCAATGTCACGGCGGAGCGGCTGCAGCAGGTGGCCGACTGGTCCGCCGATCAGACCGGCAAGCTCCGGAAGCTGTTTGGCGAGCAGAGTGAGCAGTTGTGGAAAGGGCGGCTGGCGGTGTTCGTTCTGAAGGACCGGTTCAGCTACGACGAATTCAACCTGGTGATCGAGAAGCGCGAAGCGCCTGCGGAGCTGACCGGACATTCGACGGTCGTGCCGACGTTTGAGGATGCGTACATTGCCTTGCTGGACGTGGGAGACGAACCGCGCGAGGAATCGCCGACGCTGCACATCAACGTGGTGGACCACCTGACCGGGGCGTTTCTGAAGCGCGACGGAGGGCGGGTGCCGGTGTGGGTCCAGCGCGGACTGGGGCTGTCACTGGCGGCCCAGGCCGAGCTGGGGAATCCGTACCTGCGGCGCCTGCCGGCGCAGGCGAAGCAGCACGTCGGCGCGCTGGGCAGTCCGTCGGACATCTTCGCCGACGGTACGTTCTCGCCGGCCGTGCTGCCGCCGGTCGCGTATTCGCTCGTCGACTACATGCTCGACGTGGGGGGGGCACAGCGTTTCGCGCGGTTCGCGGATGAGCTGAGCGACGGGAAAGACACGGCGACAGCGCTGCGCGCCGTGTACGATTCCGACGCGGACACGCTGGCCCGCGGGTATGTGCGCGCGTTGAAGTAGTTGGAGTTCAGCCTTCAGGCTGCTTCGGTGCGAAAGAGAGCCGACCTGTGTGCGGCAGGCTGAAGCCTGAACTCCAACGGGTCGATTGACCGGCTCGCGTGTGACACCGTATCACTGGTGCTGGCGGTTTTTTCGCCGGTGTCGCCGATGGAATGTCGTCGTGCAGGGCGTTTCACGACGCTGATCCGCGGAGTGCGGCAGTTTCTGATTGCGCCCCGTCGGGAACGCAACTTGCCCTTGCAGTGGCAAGCGAGTTCTCAGACGCCCTCACAGATTGGTCCCCATGAAACGAGCATGCGTTTTCGCGATTCTGCTGGGTCTGGCGGCTTCCGGCAGCGTGCGGGCCGCCGATCCGGCCGCTGCACAGCCGGCCGTAGAGCCGACGGCGGACGGTGCGCCCGTCGCGCTGAATCCGCAGAAGACGGTGCTCCTCGATCGCACCCACGGCCGGCTGCTGCTCAAGGCGAAGGTCGTCCTGCGCGAGGGGGTGCTGGAGATGCTGATCTGCAAGGCGCAGACGAAGGAGCATGAGTCGATCCTGTCGATCGACGCGGACGCCTATCTGATTCATGCCGGCCTGCTGCTGCTCGGGGCACAGCCGGGATCACCGGCGACGTACGACACGCAGTTTCATCCGCCGACCGGTCAGGAGATCGATATCCACTTTGCCTGGACGGACGAGCAGGGGCAGGAGCAGCGTGTTCACGCCAGGACGTGGGTGCGGCACGTCACGCGGCGCTACTACGAAGCGCCGCTGGCGAAAGTCCCGGCAGGGGTGACCGTCGGCAAGGGATCCGACCTGCGTTACGACGAGAAGAACAAGCTGCTGATCTGGTTCGGCCAGATGTCGGAGACGCAGCGGGATGCACTGCTGAAGCTCTCCGCCAACGCCGAATACCAGGCGGCGATCACATCGTTCTTCGACGACAGCCGGTCGCGCGAGATCGACGCTCAATGGGTGTTTGCCGGCAGCGGGTTTTTTGAGCAGGAGGACGGCCGCAAGTATTACATGGCGGAAAGCGGGGACGTTGTCTGCGTGGCGAATTTCGGCGACGCCCTGCTGGACGTCACGGTGGAGAGTTCGTCGTCGAACGACCAGGGCCTGCTGTTTGAACCCTACACGGAGCGCGTGCCGCCGCTGGGGACGGAAGTCACGGTGGAACTGACGCCGGTGAAGGGGGAGGGGGAGTAGCGGGTTGTGGCACGGACAAGAGGGTGGCGGACGCATAGACCGTTCGCCCTCACCCCCGACCCCTCTCCCGGAGGGAGAGGGGGGAACGGGTGCGCCTCGGAGATGAACCAGGTGGCTCGTGAATCGCGTCATCCGGGAGCTGACGCTGCCCGGCACGGCGTCCCCCTCTGCCCCTCTTCGTAGCAGTCCTGCTGCGGGGTTCCGGCAAAGTTTGACGCCCGCGCAAACTTTCGCGGCAATCGGTGATCCGACTCCGGCAACGATTGCGCGTGCCGGACTTGAATGCTTCACAGCATCCCCGCGCAGGTTCCGATCTCTTAACAGACTGCCCTCTCTTCTGCGCCCCGCCGGAACGGGCTGTCCGGCCGCTGAGGAAGAGTCGCCCGTCCCCTCCCCTGCCGCCGATGGTCCGGCTCCCTGAACCAGTTTCCTCGTAAGGACTGACGCATGACGCGTGCCCTCACGTCTCCAGCGCGCGGTTCGCGCGGCCCCAACTTTTGCGCCCTGCTGATTACGGGCGCCGTCTTCGGCTACATCACAATTAACAGCGACCCGGTCATTTCCGGGACCGAGTCCCTGGATGCGACGGCCGCGATCGGCCCTCCGCAGATCACGCTGCCTCCCGCTCCTCCGCTCTCACTGCGGAACGCCGAACGGGAAGGCCTCATCGAACAGCCGGCAGTCGAGGAAGCGACAGTCAACGTCGCGCCGGCCACTGCGGATCCCGACGTGCTCACCGGCCGGTGGGCCATGTTGCTGAGCGTCACCATGCTGCAGCGCGGCTGCGAGAAGTTCCAGCACGTCTCGGATTACACCGCGACAATGTACAAGCAGGAACGGATCGGCGGCGAACTGCTCGACGGCTCGACGATGTCCATGAAGCTGCGCCACGAGCCGTTCAGCGTGTATATGAAGTGGCTCGACGGCGACAAGGGGCGGCAGCTGATTTACGTGGACGGCCAGAACGACGGCAACCTGCTGGTGCAACTGGGAGGCGTCAAAGGCCGGCTGCTGGGGACGCTGAGCATCGATCCCACCGGTTCGCAGGCGATGGCCGAATCGCGGTATCCCATCACCGGCGCGGGCCTCCTGCGCCTCGCGAAGAAGATCGTCGAGTACCGGCAGCACGACCTGGAACGCGGCACGGGCGTGCACTGCGAAATGTACGACAACCAGGAGCTCAACGGACGTCCGTGCTACATGTTCGTGACGACCTACGACGGCCCCGAGTATTCCGAAACGTATCGCAAGGCGGTGTGCTACATCGACAAGGAACTGTCGATGCCGGTCTGCGTCCGCAACTACACCTGGGCGGTCGACGCCGATCCGGCGACGATTGATGACCAGACGCTGATCGAGTTCTACAGCTACTCGGACATCAAGATCGAGCAAAGCCTGGTGGCCGAGGACTTTGATCGGGCGAATGCGTCCTACCGGATGCGGCGGTAGTCCGACGACGCTGGCTTACGAATGCGAAATGCAGCCGGCCCGCGAGGCATCCGCGGGCCGGCTTTCGTTATTGCACGAGCGCTGATCGCCCGCTTGCGGCTTCGCAGCGTCATCGCGCCGCCGTCTCCGGAGTCTCAGCAGTCGCCGGGGGACGCAGTTTCAGCCCCAGCATGCAGCCTCGGAAGAACGCCGCCTGTTCGGTGGCGGACAGCCCGAACTGCGACCGTTTGCGCCACACGTCCGAGTGCCTGTCATCCCGGACGACGGCGGCGGCGATCAGCAGCACGCCGTCTTCCCGCAGCAGCGGATCGATCGTGTTCATGACCAGGTCCAGCGCCTTGTCGGTATTGCCGGCTTTCAGCAGCCGGCTGATGCCGCGCAGCGCGGCGACCTGCGACGTGTAGTAATCCCCCGGTTCCTGCTGATCGTACGACCGCAGCATGTCGGCCGCCTGTCGCATGTTGCTGCCGTCAATCGCTGCCGGGAAGGCCAGCGCGAGGCGGTCGCGCGCATCGATTCGCAGCTTGTTGGCGGGAATGGCCTGCTGGACCTGCGAGACCAGCTCGGCCTGTTTGGCGACGCTGGCGTACGCCACGATGGTCCCTGGCAGCAGGGTGGCGAAGTACGGCTCTCGCTCGGCGGAATCTGTCTGGCGTTCGCGGGCGGCGATTTCCTCCCACAACGGCTGCAGAACGCCGAACGCGGCGGTGCGACGCAGCAGCCGGACCTGCAGATCGAACCGCGCGGTCGCCTCGTCGTGAATCACGCCGCACTGCTTGCGGTAGCGGTTGAAGGCGAGGAAGAGCTGGGCGTCTTCCAGTGCGAGCGCGGACTTCAGCTTCGCTTCCAGGCCGGAGCGGTTCTGCTCGCATTCGTCGAGCAGGGCCGTTGTGGCGGCCGGAGAGGGAGCCGTTCCGCGCAGGTGCGCCACAGCGCGCGTCATCGTCGTCCAGGCGGCGGCAACGTCTCCCAGTGACGCCTGCACCTGGGCGACATCTGCGGCCGCCAGCGCGGCGGCGCGTCCGGCGGCAGGGTCGGGCAACCCCGCCCGCGGCTGTCCGTCGGAATCGTAGATCGCCTTGAGATTGGGAACTTTCAGCGACTCCACCGATACGGGGAGGCTGTCCAGTGCGGCGACCGCCTGTGACAGCGACTGTTCGGCGGCCGTCTTGTCTCCACGCAGTTGCTGGGCATCAGCGATCGCCGCCCACACGCGCGCCTGCCCTGCGGGACTCAGGCCGGGAATGACATTCGTCACCGAGGGCGGAACGCTCCCTCCGCCAGCTGCAACGCCGGATTGTGCGAGCGTTCCCGCCCACGCCGCGACGGCATTATCACGAACGGCCGGATCCCCCGCCGCTTGTGCCCAGGCGAGCGCCTCGGACTCGTGCCCCTGTGCGATGAGGGACAAGGTCACATTCACCCATTGGGCGCTCGGCATGTCGTGCAGCCACGGCCGGCCGGCCGGCGTGTCGAGATCGAGGGTGCCGCTGTCGAGCGCGATGCGCCACAGGACACCCGCGCGCCCGCGCATGCCGGAGTCGTCGGACAGCGCCGCGACGCCGCGGGCGTCGTCGGTCCGGCCGGCGATGACCAGTGCGGCGGCGAGCCGGCCGGCGGCATCGAACGAGTCGCGTCCGAGCTTCGGCACGCTGGCGATCTTCGCGAGCGCATCATTCAGTGCGGCGGTGGCGCCGGCGGCGTCTCCGGCTGTGGTCAGTCCGGAAGCAATCGAAACCAGCGGCTCAACCTCGAAGTAAGGTTCGTAGCCGGCGACCTTCTGCATGTCGGCGAGCTGCTCGCGGGCCTTGTCGAACTCTCCGGCGCTGGCGAAGGCCTCGGCCGACATGCGGCGGCCAAAGGGCTTGCTGCGGTTGTTCTGACCGCGCTGAGCGGCCCGTTCGACTTCGGTCAGCGAGGTGGTGCGGACTTCGTCGAGAGCGATCGGTGGCGGCCCCTCGGGGCCTTTGGGCGTCCTGGCGACAAGCACGCTTTCGCCGTTGGCGCGTTGAGTCGGAACGGGCGTGGGACCTCCGGCGACCGGCGCCGCCTTGCCGGCGGATTCTTCCTTGATGACGAAGTGATACAGGGCCGCTCCCACGGCGGCGACGAGCGCCACGGCTGCCACAGCGAAGATGATGCCGGACAGCGAACGCTTCGGCTCCTCTTCAACCGGCTTTTCCTTCGGCTTGGGGACGGTGAAGATCGGCATCAGGCACTGCGGGTTGCAGCATTTGACCTCTTTGCCGACCTGCTGGGGGGAGATGAAGCCGGGAGTCTCGCACATCGGGCAGACGACCCGCTGCATGCGCCCTTTCGCCGGCTTGGGGCTGACCGGGGGCGCCTTGACGATCGACCGGGTATCGACTTCGAACGGATCGGTGCCGTCATCGAGTTCTTCGGCCGACGGCCGCTTTTTCACTCCGGCCGGTGCTCCCGGCTTTCCCGTCGCGGCGGCCGCGGCAGCCGCTTGCGGTTTTGCAGCCACCGCCGGCTTCGGCGCCGCAGGCTTGGCCGACGGCTTGCCGGACATCGACGCCCCGCAGAACGGGCAATCCTCGACGTCGTCTTCGAGAACCGATGCCTTACACGAGGGGCAATTGCGAAAATCCATGGACCGGTTCGACCGCGGCTGAGGAACCTCATGCCGCGCCCGAAACGCGGCAGATCAGGCGCCATTCTATCCCGCATCCCGAGGGATGGGAAACCGCGACGGCGGTCGCCGGAGGTAGAACGCGCGACGACCCGCCAAATTCAACCGGGGATTGCGGCAGAAATCCCCTGATCGACAGGCGACGGGGAGGCCACCGCCGTTCACGCTGCTTCCTGCCCGGTGGCCGGCTTCGGGCCGATCGACTTCGAGCCCCCCTTTTTCGTGCGGGCCTTGAGATCGAACAGCCCGAAGATTTCGCTGGCGTTCATGCTCAGCGATTCGTTCGTCGAGTCGCCCTCGCCGAGGACGCGCGCGAACAGGTCACGCTTCTCCTTGAGCACCTTGTCGATCTTCTCTTCGATCGTGTCCTTGCAGATGAACTTGCTGACGATCACCTGCGTTTTCTGGCCGATGCGGTGCGCCCGGTTGATCGCCTGGTCTTCAACCGCCGGGTTCCACCATCGATCATACAGGAAGACGTAACCCGCGAACTGCAGGTTGAGGCCGACCGCGCCCGTCCCGTAGCTCATGAGCAGCAGGTGGGCCTTGTCGTCCTCCTTGAAGCGCTTCAGGATCGGCTCGCGTTTCGCGGTCGGGATTCCGCCGTGGTAGATCAGCGGGTTGACATCGGTCAGCCGTGCCGCGAGCCAGTCGATCGTCTTCGTCCACTGGCTGAACAGAATGGCCTTGCCGCCGCATGCGGCAATTTCTTCCATGTCGGCCTGCAGCCGGTCGAGTTTGGACGACTCCCCCGTCAATGGGTCGAAATTGGTGATCTGCTTCAGCCGCAGCACGAGTTCGAAGATGTGCTGCACCGTGATCGACTCCCCCATGTCGTTGAGCTGGATCACGCCGTCCTTCTCGGCCTGTTCGTAGGCCAGCTTCTGCGCGGGACTCAGCTCGATGATCTCGTCGCGATCAAATCGCGGCGGAAGATCCGTCATCACGAGGTTCTTGGTTCGCCGCAGCACATACTCCTGGCTGAGCCGCGTGAGCTGTCGGATGTCCGGGGCGCTGCGCGGCGGGATGACCCCCATGAACTCGAACAGCGACGCCATTTCCTCCGGCCGGTTCTCGATCGGCGTGCCGGTCAGGCACAGGCTGCGCTTGCGCGGAATGCCCCGCACGACCGTCGAGGTGAGCGAGTCGCGATTCTTGATCCGCTGCGCTTCGTCGAGGACGACGAGATCGAAGCGGGGGAGGGACGAGGGGGCAGGGGATAGGGGACTGGCGACTGGGGACTGGGGCGAGGCCTGAGTTTCGAGAAAGGGGGGGGGCTGATCGTTGAGGGTTGATCGCCCGGTTTCTGATGCGGGAGTCTTGACCCGGCGGAGCACGCGGCCGAGTCCGTCGATGTTGAGATCCTTGCCGGACCCCTGGCCGCTGAGGGCGGACTCCTCCTTGAGCATCTCCTGGAAGTCGCGGACGACGAGTTCGTAATTGGCGAGCAGCACCTGGGCGCCGGGGATCTGCCACAGCAGCCGGCGGCGCGGGCCATCGCCGTCGACGGTCGTGACGGGCAGTTCCTCAGCCCACATCTTGAATTCGCGCTGCCAATTGGGAATCAGAGGCTTCGGACAGACGAGCAGCACGCGGCGCACCTGTCCGGCGCGGAGCAGCAGCCGCAGTGCGGTGATGGTCTGCATCGTTTTGCCGAGGCCCATTTCGTCGGCGAGCAATGCGGCTTTCTGCGCGAACAGCCAGGCGATCCCTTCGTACTGATAGGGGAACGGCTCGAACGGCATGATGAGTTCCTGTCCGCGCAGCCACGATTCGAGCGGCGGCTGGAGCAGGTAGAACAACCGGTCCTCGAGCGACAGGGCGTCGGCGGGGGGCCGGACCCGTGTCGACTTCCGCGCCGGCTCACCGTTCCCGGCGGGCGGTTTCGCGGGTGCAATCGGGCGCACCGCCTGCTGTTCCTCGCGCGGCGCGGTGACCGGTGCGAGTTCGATGCCTTCGGGGAACTTCAGTCCGGCCGTCTTCAGTTTTGCCCAGAAAGGTTTCCAGCTCGGGACGAAGCGCGGCGGGCCGAACAGCGGGACGGATTGAGCGTCGATGCGCGGAGCGCGCTTCAGGGCGCCGTTGGCCCCCGTGGCGGCGACGTCGGGCACGGAGAGATGCGTGCCGTACGCATCAATCGCCACGTCCCAGTCGAGTGCATCGGCGAGCTTCGACATGCGATCGTTTAGCGGCGAGCCGAAGGCGACGCTCACGCGACCGCGTTCGTTCGCAGGGTTTCCTTCAGGGCCTCGGTGACGCGTTCCAGCGGCTCGCGGAGATCGGCGTCGCCCGGCAGGGCGGCGAGGAGTCCGGCGGCGTCGTCGCGATCCTGCGGAAAGTCGGAATGAAACGACAGGTGATGCCGGCCGCACTGCAGCTTCAGCTCATCCGGGAGTTCGCTCACGTCGTCCTTGGTATTCGCGAGCCGCGCGACCTGCGCCGGAACGTGCAGCCGCAGGTCGAGGAGCGCGTCCTGATCGACGATGATGAGCTGCGGTTTGATGTCCAGGCGGCCGAACAGCGTCTTGCCGATGAGTTCGGAGTAGACGAACGGCGCGAGCGTGGGACCGTAGAGGATGACCTGCGTCCGGTTGGGTTTGACCGGCGTGGTGCACTGAAACTCCAGCGGGCGGCCGATCTGGTTGGTGACGAGCACGCCCCCCAGAAAGCCGCCGCCGTCGAGTTCGAGGACACGGAGGAATCCCAGGCAACCTCCGGCCGTGGTTTTCTGTCCCGACATCGAGCGTTCCGCCCCCTGGAACCGCGCAGACGACCCCCCGCGACCATCATCGACCTGCGCCGGCCGGGCACTTGAGCAATCCGGTGTCGGGCCGCACGGTCAGCGTGCGCAAACTGTTGCTGCTGAACAGGCTGCGAGCAGAAGTGACGCCGTCAGGCGGTCTTGACGGTCGTCGCCTGCAGCGCCTCGTCACGGGTGGCGTGATACGGCCACAGCTTGAACAGGCTCATGTTTTCCAGCACCTTGTGGATATGCGGATTTGCCGCACAAAACAGGGCCAGTCCGCCGCGGTTGCGGGTTTCCCGGAGCATCGACACGAGCGATCCGATGAATTCCGAGCCGCAGTAGTCCAGTTGCCCCAAATCAATAATGAGATTGCACTTGGGCGTCTTCAGCAGGTGATTGCGAATGACGTTCGACTCGACGTGGAGATCCTGATAGCGGAACCCGCTCCCCTGACCTTGGGGAGCGACCACGACCGTCTCGCTGATCTGCTGGACCTGAAAGAGCTTTAAGTGCTTGACCATGCGGCAGATTCTACCACGGAGACGAACGTGCGGAAGATGAGTTTTGATGGGCCGTGAGTGTGCGGGACAGGGGCTGGCTCTCCCATGTGCGACTCGCAGGGTTGGCAGCAGGGTGTGGTCACCAATTCGTGATCGTGCGGACGTTCAACGATCTGTCATAGGCCCGGCGTTTACGCCGGGTTGCTGGCCGCGAGACGGGCTCGCCTGAGCCCGGTTCACCGGGCTTCTCGGTGCGTTGGCTTAAGCCATGTCCGCGAGAAGCCTCGTGAACGAGGCTCAAGTCGCATGAGCGCAGCCCGGTCAACCCAGCGTCAACACCGGGCCTGCGACAATCCCCTGACTAAACGTCTGTGAGACCCGGAATTGGCGACCACACCCGTAACGGCATCCTTCGACGCGCTGTCCGGGACACTCCGTGGCCCTCGTGTTACACTCCGGCCTTCCCTCTTGCCAGGAGTTGCGCATGCGCGCCGCGTTTATCGAACGAACTGGTCCCGCCGAGTCGATGCAGGTCGGAACATTGTCCGATCCCGTTCCTGGTCCGGGCCAAGTGCTCGTGCGGGTCGGCGCCTCGGCGGTCAATCCGATCGACACGTACATCCGCAGCGGCGCGGTCGGCATGGCGCAGAAGTTCCCGTACATCCCGGGCTGCGACCTGGCGGGAACGGTCGACGCAGTTGGTCCCGGCGTGCAGACGTTCCAGCCCGGAGACCGTGTCTGGGGGAGCAACCAGAGCCTGTTCGGACGGCAGGGAACATTGTCCGAGCTGGCAGCCGTCGACCAGCAGTGGCTGTATCCGCTGCCGGTGGAGGAGTCGTTCGTCGAAGCTGCGGCCGGAGCACTGACCGGCATCACGGCGCATCTCGGCCTGTTCCTGCACGCACGGCTGGCGCCGGGGGAATGGGTATTCGTCAACGGCGGCACTGGCGGCGTCGGATCGGCCGTGGTGCAGCTGGCGAAGGCGGCCGGCGCCCACGTCATTGCGACGGTTGGCAGCACCGATAAGGCAACGCTCTGCAGGCAGCTCGGCGCCGATCTGGTGTTGGACTATCGCTCGGAGTCGATGGATCAGGAACTGAAGGACTACACCGCAGCGCGCGGCGGCGTCGACATCTGGTGGGAGACACAGCGCGAACCGAACTTCGACCGGTCGTTCGCGTTCATGCGGCCGCGCGGCCGCATGGTGCTGATGGCCGGACGCGACGCGCGGCCGGTGTTTCCCGTCGGTCCGTTTTACGTTCGCGAACTGCGGCTGGTCGGGTTCGCCATGTTCAACGCAACGGCCGATGAGCAGCGGCAGTCGGCGGACGACATCAACCGCTGGTTTGCCTCGGGGAAGTGGCGGCCGATTGTCGGCCAGACGTTCCCGCTGGACGAGGCGGCCGCCGCGCACAAGCTGCAGGAAGACAACACGATCGGCAAGCAGGGGACGCTGACGGGGAAGATCGTGGTTGTGCCTTGATGCGAAACCGCAAGCGTGGTCGGTAGCGCTTCTCAGAAGTGCGGCGGGTTCGCGGGCAATTGCAGCAAGAATTCGAGTCCACCGGTCGCTGGTTCGGCGACGGCGATCTGTCCCCGGTGCAGCGTGACGATCCGCCAGGCCTTGCACAGTCCGAAACCGAGGCCGCGACCCGCCTGGCGTCCGCTGTAAAACGGAGCGAACAGGTGTTTGCGCGAGGGTTCGTCCAGACCGCA
>JAEUIG010000844.1 GCA_016795125.1 Planctomycetaceae bacterium
TCGAATCCGCTCCTGGGGAATCGACCGCCAGTCGTCGCGACCCTACTTCCGCGCTGCCGGATGCTTCAGCGGAAGCCAGGCCCCTCCGTCCTTGCTCGAGTTGACGCACTGTTGGATGAAGTACATCCCTTCCACGCCGTCGTACACGTTCGGGTAAATTGAGTTCTTCTGCTCGAACTTCTGGCCGGTTGCACGCAGTGCCATGGCGTCGTAGGCGAACCGGTAGACGTTGGCGAATGCCTCCAGGTAGCCCTCCGGGTGGCCGGCCGGGATGCGGACCGATGCCGAATGCAGCGGCGTGGCAAACGGAGCGCCGCCGTCGCGGAAGTACGTCTGGTGCGGCTTGCCGTTCTGGCGGAACGTCATGCAGTTTGGATTTTCCTGCCGCCACTGGATGGCCCCCTTGGTCCCATCGATTTCGATGAACAGGTCGTTCTCGCGGCCGTGCGAAATCTGGCTGGCGGTGACGGTGCCGAGCGCGCCGTTCTCGAACTTGATGACGGCGAGGCCGTAGTCGTCGAGCTGGCGGCCGGGTTCAAAAATCTTGAGCTGCGCTGAGACAGACTCCGGCAAGAGGCCCGTCATGTAGCGGGCGAGGTTGTAGGCATGCGTGCCGATATCGCCGAAGCATCCTGCCGCGCCGGACTTCGACGGATCGGTCCGCCAGGCGGATTGCTTCTGGCCGGTCGTTTCCAGTCGCGTGCGGAGCCAGCCCTGCATGTAGTTGGACCGGATCGCCTGAATCTCGCCCAGTTCGCCGCCGAGGATCATTTCGCGCGCCTGTCGCACCAGCGGGTTGCCGGTGTAATTGTGCGTGACGGCGAACACAACGCCCGACTTCTCGACGGCCTTCAGCAGTTCTTCCGCCTGCGCGAGGTCGAACGTCATCGGCTTGTCGCACATGACGTTGAAGCCGGCTTCGACGGCCGCCTTGGCGATTTCGAAGTGCGTGTGGTTGGGCGTCGCCACGCTGACGAAGTCGATCCGCTTGTCGTCGCCGAGCTTTTTCTCGCTGTCGAGGAGTTCCTTAAACGACCCGTACGCGCGGTCCGGCTTGATGTCAAAGCTGGGAGCCGATGCTTTCGCCTTGGCGGGATCGGACGACAGCGCCCCGGCGACGAGTTCCGCGCGGTTATCGAGGACCGCGGCCGTCGCGTGCACGCGGCCGATAAACGCTCCCTGGCCCCCGCCGACAAGAGCCATGCGCAGCTTGCGGTTCAGCGGTCCGTTCGTCGTATCCATAGCAGGCTCCGGGAGTAAAGGACGCAGAATGAGGCCGGCGCGGCACGCCGCGCGGAGGATTTGAGTCCGCCAGAATACAACCGCGACCCCGAGACCTCAATTTCACGGCGGGGAACATCATTCGGGAGCAAGTCTTTACCGCGACGCGGTTTTGCGATCACGGTCATTTCCGGAATCCCGAGTCCCGACCCTTGAATCCTCATCTTGACGCAAACTTCGCTGCTGCCATAGCTTCCGCGCGATGCAGGACCAGCCGGTGATCAGCGAGGCGGCAGAACCCACGCGCAAGCGGCGACTCGCATCGCTGCGCACGGCCACGCCGGACTGGCTGTTCTCCGCCGTCCTCCATGTCCTGCTGCTGGCGTTTCTGTTTTCGTCGAAGGCCGGGCCCGGGGGGGGCGGCCCTGGCGGACAGGGACGAGGCTCCGGCGACGACGGCTTCGGCAACGATCCCGGGCGCTGGATCGAAGCTCAGCTTGTCGACGGCGCGACCGGATCCGCGCCGGTCAGGGCCGCTCCGTCCGTTGCGAACGACCCGCCAAAGCTGGCGCCGGTCGAGCAGATTCCGGAACTGGCCGCTGTGCCTGAGCCGACGTCGGAAGAACGGGCGTCGACCGGCATCGTGCAGACCAGTCTGACGCACTCTTCGATGGAACCATCGTCGTTCCCGGCTGATTCGAATGGCAACTCCGGTGATGTGACGCAGGCGGGGGGCGGAGGCGCTGGAGAGATTGGTGGCGTTGGCCAGGGCGCTGGCGACGGTTCGCCGGGAGAGGGGGGGGACGGGCAGGGAGGAACATCGCTATTTGGCATCTGGGATGCCGGGGAACGGTTCGTATATGTCATCGACCGCTCCAGCAGCATGATGCATTATGACAAGCTCATCGCCGCCCGCCGGGAACTCGAATCGAGCCTGAAGCGACTGGATGAATCTGCGGAATTCCAGATCCTGTTCTACAACCAGGAGGTCCGCCCGCTGCCGATTCACGGAGCGCGTGGGCTGGTGCGGGCAAATCGGATCAACAAGAACCTGGCCGGCCGCCAGATCCGGCTGGTCGTCGCGGAAGGGGGCACGGGACATCGTCCGGCACTGGAGGCCGCATTGCGGCTCCGCCCGACGGTCGTCTACTTCCTGACCGACGCGGAAGATCCCGGCCTGTTGCCGGAGGAACTGGCCGCGGTCGCCCGTTCGCTGCAAGGCAAAACGCGAATTCACTGCATCCAGTTTGGGGACCTCCCGGGGATTGCCCCCACGGAGGGCAACTGGCTGTCGCAACTGGCGGCGGCCACCGGGGGACAGTACCTGCACTTTCGCACAACGGCACTCCAGGCGGCCGACGGCAACGCGGAGCTTCGTCGCTGATTCCAGCATGGAATCCGATCGGTGCCTGACGTTACGATAGGGGCCGCCGAGGTGGACGGCATCGCCCATCGGCAGCACCTCAGCGTTCCGAATCCGATTCTGCGCCGGCGGTCGCCGGTCCCCGATCGAGGACACACATGAAACTGCGTCACGTCAGGACGGCCGGCTGGTTGGGGCTGGCGATGTTTGCGGCGTATTACGTGCTGGTCCTGCCGTCGCAGTTTGCTGCGGCCCAGGAGCCGGCGGCGGAACCTGATCCTGCCGCCGCGACAGCGGCCGAGGCTGCGGACGTCGCGCCTGCTCCCGACGCGGTGACAGCCGCACCGGCGCCCGAACAGAGCGTGCTCGAATGGATCATCCATACCAGCGGCTGGATCGGCGCCGTGCTGCTTATCCTGTCGATCTACTTCGTCGCGACGGTCGTGCGCATGTTCCTCGAATTGCGGTCCTCGGTGACACTGCCGCTGGAAGTCGTGGAAGAGTGCGAGAACCTGCTCAAGGGGCGCGACGTGCAGGGGGTCTACAAGATCGTCAAAGCGGATGATTCGTTTTTCAGCAACGTCATGGCCGCCGGGATGACCGAGCTGCAACATGGGCTGCCGGAAGCGCGCGAGGCGATCGACCGGGTGAGCGACGCACAAACGGTGGAGATGGAAAAGAAGATCAGCATGCTGGCGGTGCTCGGCACGCTGGGGCCGATGATCGGGCTGCTCGGCACACTCAAAGGCATGATCGGCGCTTTCAGCGTGATCGCTATGTCGTCGGGGGGCCAGATGGACGCCAGCGCCGTCGCGGGAAACATTTCCGAGGCGCTCGTGCTGACGTTCGAAGGGGTCGCGCTGTCCGTCCCCGCGATTTATTTCTTTGCCCTGTTCCGCAACCGCATCGCCTCGCTGACGACCGAGGCCACGCTGTTCGCCGACGAATTCCTCCGGCGCGTCAACGGTGTCATGCGCGGCAAGCCGGCGCCCGGCGGCGCTGCTCCGATGGCCGCGCCGGCCGTGCCGGCGACGTAGGCGGAAGTCGGAAATCAGAAGTCGGAGGTCAAGGGTCGAACAATTGAAGTGCCATTGTGCCGCGACTGTCCAAGCGATCAATGACAAATGCAGGTCCGTCCGTTCCCTGACTCCTGAATCCTCCCCTGGTCCCATAGCCCTCGACCCTCGGCACTGCCCGCATGACCTCCTCGTCGGACAATAAGGGAGGGGAACCGGACCTGACTCCGATCCTCGACATGGTCTTTCAGCTGATCACGTTCTTCATGCTCGTGATCAACTTCAAAGGGGCGGCTCTGGACCTGGAGCTGCAGCTCCCGGTGCTGGGTTCGGCGCGTCCGCTGGAGAATGAGGGGCAGGAGGGCCTGCTGGTGCTGAACATCGATTCCGAGGGGCGGCTGAAGATTTATGGCACCGAGCGGGACGTCGACACCTACATCGCGGAAGAGGCCCGGATTGCGATGCAGAAGCTGAAGAATGAGGGAAAAGAAGTGAAGCCCGGAGACGAACTGCCA
>JAEUIG010000849.1 GCA_016795125.1 Planctomycetaceae bacterium
GGCCGGCAGAAGGGACACAAGGAGCAGTACCGCGGCGCGGAGTACACGGTCGACTTCCTGCCGAAAGTGAAGATGGAAGTCGTGGTGGACGACGGCGACGCCCAGAAGGTGATCGACACGATCCTCCAGACCGCCCGCACCGGCCAGATCGGCGACGGCAAGATCTTCGTGACGCAGCTCGACGAAGCTATCCGCATCCGCACCGGCGAAACCGGCTCGGATTCACTCTAGCGAAAGCCGTCAGCGATCAGCTTTCAGCAGTCAGGAAGACTCAAGCTGAAAGCTGACCGCTGATATCTGACCGATCCGGGGCGTGGCATGAAGAAGATTGAAGCGCTGATTCGTCACTACAAGCTGGAAGACGTCAAGCATGCGCTGGCGGCGGGCGGCATCACGGGCATGACCGTCGGCGAGGTGCGCGGCTTTGGCCGGCAGCACGGCCACACCGAGCAGTATCGCGGCGCCGAGTACATCGTCGACTTCCTGCCCAAGCTCAAGCTGGAGGTCGTGGTCAGCGATGAGGATGTCGCCCGCGTCGTCGAGATTATTTGTACATCCGCACGCACCGGGCGGGTCGGCGATGGCAAGATCTTCGTCACCGCACTGGAAAACGTGATCCGGATTCGCACCGGCGAGACCGGGTCCGTGGCGATCTAGTGCTCTGGCCAGCGGTAATTATCATCCACGCCAACTTGCGTTTGATAAAGGAAGTTCACCACGGAGGCACGGAGAACACGGAGAACAGAAACGGCACAGCTCTTGATGTTTCTCCGTGTTCTCCGTGAACTCCGTGGTGATTCTGGCGGGACAATATTCAGCTCCGTTCGCGATTGCTGCCTGACGTTTTCCAATGGACCAAGGACCAGGCCCGGAGGCAGGCACGAAATCCGAGGTGGGGGACTTCGGATTTCGATATTCGGATTTGCGTTCTCCGCAGCGGTCAGTTCTTCCTGACGTGTTCCGTCACCCTTCGGCTTTGCGGGTTGTCAGGCCGCCCGAAAACGGCGATGCTTGCGCTGCTCGAGCGCGCTCGTTATGTCCGAACTCCTCATCGCCGGTTCTCCGCTGGATTCCCTCGCGCAGAAGAAAGCGCGGGTGGTCGAAATCCGTGAACGCGCGCGGACCCTGTTCGACGCCGGCACACCTGGCATCCAGATCGCCGCCACGCTCTGCGGCATCACTGAGAAGTTTCTGCTCGACCTGGTGGCGCAGTCGCTGGCCGGGCTGAATGATGCAGCCCGCGCCGATCTCGAACGGGACGGCGCCATCGTCGCCATTGGCGGGACAGGGCGCGGCGAACTCTGCCCGTATTCCGACATCGACCTGCTGTTTCTCGACGGCGGCCGGCGCGCGGCGGACTTTCGTGAGTTCTCGACCCGGATGGTGCAGTCCTGTTGGGACGCCAAGCTGGGGCTGGGCCATGCCGTCAGGACGGTTGACGAATGCCTGGCCATGGCGCGGCAGGACAGCGAGATCGCCACGTCGCTGATCGAGGCGCGGCTGCTGTGGGGGAACCCCCAGTTATGTGAGCGGCTGCGCCGGCAATTTCGGAAAAAGGTCATCGATCCGCGCCGCCGGGCGTTCGTCGACGATTGCCTGTCGGCCCGTGCGGCCGAGTTTCCCGGAGGCGTTCCCGCGCAGGAACTGGAACCGAACGTGAAATGCTCGGTCGGCGGACTGCGTGACCTGCACCTCATCCGCTGGATCGGCTACGCGCTGTTCGACACCTGCGATGTCGACTCGCTGCGGCTGAAGGGCGAGCTGTCGATGGACGAAGCTCACGCCGTCCGCAGCGCCTGGGAGTTCCTCACGCGGATCCGCTTCGACCTGCACCTGGCGGCCGACAAGCCGCAGGACATCCTGACGCGCGACGAACAGCTGCGAATCACCGAGGCCCGCGAAATCCGCGGCACCGTGGGGCAGCGGCCGGTCGAGCGGTTCATGCAGACGTACTTCGAGCACAGCACGGCGCTGGCGAAAGTGGCCCGGCGCTTTGCGGCCCGCCATCGCCCGCGCGGCATCGGCAAGCAGCTTGCCGACACGCTGCTCTCGCACCGCGCCGACGGCATTCTGCGGATCGCCCCTGATCAGCTCGACGCCGCTCCGCGGCACTTCCCGAGGCTGACCAAAGACGTGGAATCGGTGCTGAATCTGTACCGCACGTCAGCCCTGTACGGAGTATTGCCCTCGGCGCGGCTGATCGAGGCGATCGAGGCCGGCGTCCGCCAGATGAGCGACGACCTGACGCCGCGGGCCGCGCAGCTGTTCATGGACATCATGAAATGCACGAAGCACCTGGGGGCCGTGCTGCGCAGCATGTACGACACGGGGGTCCTGGAACGCGTCATTCCCGATGTGCGGCATGTCCGCTGCCTGATGCAGTTCAACCAGTACCACCATTACACGGTTGACGAGCACTCGTTGCGGGCCGTCGAGGTCGCCACGCGCTTCAGCGACGACACCGGCGACGTCGGCACCGCATATGCCGCCGTCCGGCACAAGGAATTGCTGCACCTCGCCTTGCTGTTGCACGACCTGGGGAAGGGGTTCGAGGAACACCACTGGGAGGTCGGGCGGCGAATTGCCGATCGCGTCGGCCGGCGGCTGTACCTGGAGCCGCAGCAGCGGGAACAGGTGATGTTCCTGGTGCACCAGCACCTCGAAATGTCGCATATCGCGCTCCGGCGCGACATCTCCGATCCGGAGCTGGTCCTGCAGTTCAGCCACCAGATGGGTTCCGCCGAAACCCTGACGATGCTGTACGTGCTGACGGTCGCGGACATCACAGCCGTCGGTCCGGAGGCCTGGACGAGCTGGAAGGGAGAGTTTCTGGCCGACCTGTATCACCAGTGCCGGCGGATACTGAGCGGCACCGAAGACGCGTCCGCTTCACAGGTCCGGCTCAACACGATCCGTGAAGGCGCCCTCAAGAAGCTCAAGGTGCTGAATCCCGATTATGGAGTCCCGCCGTGGAGCCTGTGGGCCGAACGGCAACTGAACGGCGCGTCCAATTACTATCTGACCGCCACCCCCCCGCAGCGGATTGCCGAAGACCTGCACATCATGCGGGAGCTGGAACCCGACGATGTGGTCGCGCTCGCGCGCCAGGATGCGGAAGCCGGCACGATCGAGTTTCGCGTCCTGTCCCGCAGCAGCGCCGCCGCCGCAGGCTGCTTCCACAAGCTGACGGGCGGACTGACGGCCAAGCGGCTCGAAATCGTGTCGGCCGACATCAACACGACGCACGAGGGGGGCATCATCGACAGCTTCAGGGTCGTCGATCACGACTTTGCCGGCGCATCTCCGCCGCAGCGCTTGCAGGAAATCTGCGATGTCCTGCGGAACGTGCTCCGCAACACCGTGTCGGTCGAAACGCTGATCCAGAAGCACAAGCGGTTCGGCGCCGAATCGCGGCGCACGTCGATCTCCAATCTCCCGTTGCGTGTCGAAGTGGACAACGACTCGTCCGACAACCGTACGGTGATCGATGTGTTCGCGCACGACCGGCCCGGGTTGCTGTATACGGTGGCGCGGGCCATCTACCAGCTCGGACTGTCGATCGACCTGGCGAAGATTTCGACGCACTACGACCAGGTCGTGGACGTGTTCTACGTCCGCGAGCCGGACGGCAGCAAAGTGTCCGGGGCGGAGCGGCTGAGCCAGATTCGCGAGCAGCTCTCAGCGGCGCTCGACGAGTTCGAGCGCGCCGGCCACCGGCGGTTCGTGAGCTGAAGGTCCATTGTCCATGGTTCATTGGACATGGTCGGCATCGCTGATGGACAGCGACTCTGGTTGCTCGCGGCCGATTTCTTGATGACCGATCTGAGAGTGGCGGTTAAGTTCCGGCTCAGGAACCAATGGACCATGGAAAATGGACCATTGACCAACCCGGCTATTTCGCCACGGCCTGGAAGCTGATTTCGCCGGATGAGCCCCCTTCCAGCGGGGAGGCGAGTTCGAACTGCAGGATCTGCCCGCCGTAGTCGTTGTGCTCGACGGAGAGCTTGCCTTCCAGTTCGGAGGCGACGGAGCCTTCGACGTACTCCAGTCGCGGCGACAGGTGGTCGAGAATCCGGACCGACGTCAGCGGCCGGCCCCCGTCGTTGTAGAAACGGATACGGAACGTGAGCGTGTCGCCCGGCTGCGCCGCCGGCTGGTCGGCGAGCTTGACGACGCGCAGGTCGCCCGGCGGGCGACGATCTTCGACGCCGACGTAGGCGGACGCCCCATCGACGGACGTCACCGCCTGGCCGAACTCGTCGTTGGCCACCATGATCGGCGCCACGTCGTGCACCGATTCGCCCGCCACCTGCAGGTTCTCGGCCAGGTACGCTTCGGTCGCCTGGTGGAACTGTCCCTCCGTGACCGCGTTGCGGTGCTCGAAGATGTTCGTCAGCTTGATGTGTTGCTCGGGACCGATCGTCTGGTGCATCGACGATTCGTTGACATCGCTGTCGACGCCGCCGGCCTGTTCGCGCACGCGCGTGTCGGCGAGCTGGTCCACTGTTTCGTTCGTCTGGAGCCGGCGGCGATTCTGCATGCCGGCCGCGCCGGTGCGATCGTGTGTGCCGGCCAGTCCGTCGAAGGTGTAATCCTGCACGGGCTGGCTGACGGACCGGACCGACCCGAACTTCGGAGCGTACACACACGCCTGCGAACTGATGCGGACGTGGGCCGCGCCTTCATCGTCCACGAACTCGGCGACCGTGTCTTCCGCCTCGAGTCCGGAGAACTTGGAGCCTTCGTAGTGGAACGGGTGTCCGGCGTCTCCGCCGTCGCACAGCATTTCTTCCGGATACGGTCCCTGTTCGGGACAGGTCGGGCAGAACGCCTGCGGACAGTTCGCTTCCGGGGGGCAGCCCATGACCGGCATGCGCGGGACCGGTGCGTAGGGAATTGGCTCGCATACCGGAACCGGGCTCTGGCCTGATGCGATGAAGCCCGATGATTCCACGGACCGCACCCGTGCGACCTCTTCGGACTCGGTCAGGCCGCCCAGCGGCTGAATGCGGTTGCCCATCGGCGACTGCTCGTCGACCACGGCATGCTGGACGGCGTCCGAAGCGAACTCGGGGCTGGGTGCGATCGTCCGCACGGCCGGCGTG
>JAEUIG010000005.1 GCA_016795125.1 Planctomycetaceae bacterium
ACGCTCAGCCCTGAAGGGGCGCAACTCGTCGGCGAGTCGCGGCCTTTCAGGACTCCCACATTTTCGCGAATCACAACCCAGGGCTGCGCCCTGGGCTGTCGAGTGCGCGTCCTTCAGACGCGTCAATTCGGCGGATCAACCAATGCAACGTCCGTGCCGAACAGAATGGACTCGCTCCCCCGATGGACGCACTCATTGAAATCAACGCTTCTCTCGGGGGAGCGGGAGAGATTCATCGAGCGCACTTTTCCAGAGTCCGGTCCACGGGGATCAACCCCGTGGCTCGTGTGGGTCCTTGGGGATGCGGGCCGGCCTTCGCTTGCAGGAATTGCACGGGGGTTGCCGCCGGTTTTGTCGAATTCAGGAACCCGAACTTGGGACAGAAGGTCGCCGGCCGCGTACCGGGCGTCGGAAGTCATTGTCTGTAAGCAATTTGGAAACTGGGCGCCGCAACTTTTTGCGGATTGGCACGCCGCGTGCATTTCTCCCGCTCATCACTCAAGCGGCCGCTCCGTGCGAGCGGCCAACTCCCGCGACAACTCATCGGGCACGGATTCCCCGCACCAGGCGGCAGGCCAGGCCGCGCACATCCTTCAGGAGGAGACAACCATGTTGGTGTTGACCCGCAAGAAAGCGCAGATGATCCAGATTGGCGATAACATCGTGATCAAGGTCATCCAGACCGGCCGCAGCACGGTGAAGATTGGCGTCGATGCGCCGGCGAACGTCCGCGTGCTCCGCGGCGAGTTGTCGGAAGAACTGACGGCCCTCGGGCCGGACGAGACGCTCAACAAGCGTGAGTCCTTTCGGGGCGCCTTAGCCCGCTTCATGCCGCGCGCCGCCGAGGCGGTGTGCTGCGAAGCCGTCTGACATCGTTTCGCCGCGGCCCGCACCGCGAGGGGGGAAAACGACGTCGCACCTGAGCCACGGGGATCATCCCCCGTGGCTCTTTGTTGCGCTCCGCGCCGATTCGACGCTGGCGGTTTCGCATCGATCCATATCGGTTACGATGTGCCGCATGTCGTCTGCATCCACGCGAATCGGCACCGGTGTTTCCAGGCTCGATGAACTGCTCGGCGGCGGGCTGCTGCCCGGGACGCTGACGGTCGTCCTCGGCGCTACGGGCATCGGCAAGACCCAGCTGGGCATCCAGTTCGCCGCGCAGGGCGCACGTGAGGAGGGACAGCGGGGCGTCATCTTCGACATGACGGCCCGCGGCGATTCGCAGTCCCACGCCGAGTATGCGGCCCGCATGTGCGACTGGTCGCTCCGCAACTTCGATGGCGAACGGTTGGAGCCGGCGGATGTCTGGAACGCTGCCCGGATCCGTTCGGACCTGGCCGCCCCGTTCGCGGGGGCCGGACGCCGTGTCACGACCGGCGAACTGTCCGAGGACGAACGCCGCGCGTGGAAGACCGATCACAACCGCAAGCTGCAGCAGACGATCGCGTTTTTCTATGGCAACTTCGCGCACGGCGTGCGCCGGTGCGTGATTGACGGTGTCGAGCCGGCCGACTCGCCACGGGATTCATTTCAGATCGAGCTGTTCGAGTACATCTACCAGCAGATTCTCCGCAAGGAGCATGACTGGGTCGCCCGCGACCTGTTCCGTGTGCAGTACCGGGAGAACGAGCCGCGGGTGCAGCGGCATGCGTACGATCATCGCCAGGTGGCGTGCGTGCTGCTGTGCACCACGCACGACGTGATGCTCGATGCGCTGCTGTCACGGCCGCTGCAGAGCGGCGATGTGCTGTCGAACGCCAACACCATCATCCTGATGGGCAAGACCCGCGACGGTTCGAAGCTCGGCCGCTCGCTGTGTGTGGCCAAGCATCGCGGCAGCGCGTGTGACGAATCGATCGTCCCGTTTGAGATCACCGCCGCGGGACTGCAGCTGGCGGCCGGTTGAGCGGTTGCAGAACCCGGAGGGCGAGGCTCCTGCCGAGCCGGTGCGCCCAGTAAGTCTTTCGTTGATCGCGGCTCCGCAGGAGCGTCGTCCGGCTTTGCACAATAATTGTCGTGTTCCGTCCATTGAGCATTGTCAGCCGCGCCAACCTCCGCAAAGGAAGGAAGTTCACCACGGAGAACACGGAGGACACTGAGAAAAAGCGCTCAACTCCTGGTACTTCTCCGTGGTCTCCGTGTCCTCCGTGGTGAATCTGGCGCTAGGGAGCGCTGTTTCGCTCGCTCTGCCGTCTGACAACAATTGACGGACAGACCAGTCGAATGGGCTTTGCCTGTCCCCTGAATTATTGTGCAAAGCCGCGTCGCCCTCCCAGACCGCCGTCACTTGCACGCCGCGCAAAAAAACAGCCCGCGAAGGACTTCGCGGGCTGCTGTTGAGTCAGAGCGAGTTATGGGAGCGTGATCGGAATGACCGGGCCGATGGCGCCGCCCATCGTTCCGGAGACGCCCGCTTGTGCGGGATCGCCCGTGCCATCGTCAATGACCAGGCCGAAGCGTGCCAGGACCGGTCCGATCGGATTGGCGAGAGTCGAGCCGCCGCCGCCTGCGAACAGCAGGCCCACCGGCTGGCGATCCCGCTTGTCTCCCGGGAGGTCCGTCACGAGCAGCGATCCCGAATCCCCCGGCGCACCCAGCGGCTGGAAGCCCCGCGGGTTGTACAGTTCGATCTGATGGATAAACAGCCCGGTGTCCGCCAGGCCATACCCCACCAGCGTGGTCACGTTCACCGCCCCGATCACGCCTTCGGTGTAGATGGTCGTCCTGCCGTACTTCTTCACCGGGATGCCCGGCAGCGGCCGTTCCAGCGGGGTCCGCTGAATGGCGTCGTATCCGCCAATTGGCGTGTCGAACGACGTCGTGGTCGCATCCACAGCCACGACGGACGCATCCATGACGTTGGGCGAAATGAGGAATTCCTCACCGTAGGTGTCGAACTGAGCGAATTCGGTCGTGATGATGGTTTCGATGTCCGACAGCGTGCCGATCTGGTTGTTGTCCACCAGGTCGAAGAACTGCTGCAGGACGATTGGATCGTCGAGGTCGGTGCTGTCCAGACAGAAGAAGAAACCGTCATCCAGGGTTCCGGGCTGGACAATCGGTTCGCCAATGCCGCCGGTCACGAAACCGATGGGAATCGGATCGCCTTCCGGCTCGAACTCAAACGCCCCGCCCACATGGCAGTTGGTGAGCACATACAGGTTTCCGAGGGAATCCACGCACCGGCAACCCAGCGTGCCCGCGTAGCACAGCGGCCCCTCTTCGTCGAAAATGCGGTTCGCGTTGGAAATGGAGACGCCAATCGGCACCGGCCGGTCGAACCGGATGGTCGGATCGCCGCCCGGCCCGGAGAACTGCGGCGAGACGGTGCCGTCCGGCGCGGTCGAAGCATCCACGCGCGGCGGCCCTTGGACCTTCCCCCCCTGACCCTGCTTGGCACGGCCATTCTCGTAAATAATGCTGTTCGACGGGTGCGTCGCTTCGAACATGGCGCCGATCGTCTGAACCTGGACGGGAACGCCGTCCACGGTCGTCGGCAGAATTTCATCAGTGCCGGAACGCTGCGTGTACACCCGCACGACCAGCTCGCCTTCCTCGTTTTCCGCGACGCCCGTCCCGTACACCTGACCCTGTCCCTGGCGGAAGAGGGGCATCGTCCACTTCTCCTGGATCGACACCACGCGGTCAAACTGCTTCCACGAGTAGTTCTTGCCGGGAATGTTCTCGTCGGTGTCGTCCTGCGCGACGGCGGTCGGATCGAGGCGGCACACGCGAATCTTCAGTTCGAACTGATCCCGCACTTGCGCGGTGACGGCTTCGTCGGTCGCGAAATTCAGCTTCTCCGACCGGATGGAACGACCGGCCTTCAGTTCGACCCGGTCGTTCATGATCTCGACGTACGGCCGGCCATCCGACAGCTTGCCGGTCGTTTCGATCAGCTTGAGGGCCTCGATCCCGGTCTCGTCGACCAGCACGATGATGGGACCCTGCAGGTCCTCTTCGGAGATGTTCTTGATCGTGAACGAGACCGAATGGGCCTTTCGTCCGCTGCTGCGGAGGGCGCCGTTGACGGTCACCTCGACCTTGTCGGTCAGGTCGATTGCGTCGGCGGGGAGATCGGAGGGCGTGGAGACGTTCTCGGACGCCGCTTCGTCGGGATTCGCCTCTTCCGGAGGAGCCGACCACGCCAGCGTTGCCGACATCCCCAGGACGACGGCGGGCCAGGTCAGGAATCGCCAGCGAACGCAAGTGGCTGATGAACTCATCGTGTACTCCCCTGGAGCCAAAGCGAATGACGATCCGGAAGGCCGGACAACACTCGAGACTACGAGACAGGTGCGCTCATCGATCGACAAGCGCGCAGCACGAACTGCCCGCAAACTGCCGTTTTCACCTAGTTTATCAGGCTACCGGTGCCCATATCCTGAGTCAACAAGCGGTTCGGGAAAAAACGGATGCCAGTGACGAGCGCCGCATCGAACACGGCCTTTGAGACGCATTCGGCGTTCCTGCCGTTGGGCGAAACTGGACGGATTGTGCCGCAAATACGCGGTCAGGGGGCCGCTTGCCGGGTCGCAATCCATTGCTCGACAAGCATTTCCAGAGCATCCAGCGGCACCGCACCCTCCTGGAGGACCACCTGGTGGAACTCGCGGAGATCGAACTTCTCGCCAAGTTCTGACTCGGCGCGGCGTCGCAGCTCCCGAATCCGCAGTTCGCCGATTTTGTATGCCAAAGCCTGTCCCGGCCAGGCGATGTACCGGTCGACCTCGTTCTCGATATCGTGCCGGGTCTTGGCCGTGTTCTCTGCAAAGAACTCGATCGACCTGTCGCGCGTCCAATGGAAGGCGTGCATGCCGGTGTCGATCACCAGCCGCACCGCGCGCCACATTTCATACGTCAACTGACCGAACCGCGAGTAGGGGTCGCGATACAGGCCAAGTTCACCGCCCAGGCTCTCCGCGTACAACGCCCAGCCCTCGACGTAGGCCGTGTAGCCTCCGTAGCGACGAAACTCCGGCAGCGATTCCAGTTCCTGCGCCAACGCGATCTGCAGATGGTGGCCGGGCACGGCTTCGTGCAGCGTCAGCGCTTCCATTTCGTACTTGGGACGCACGTCCGGTCGATACAGGTTGACGAAGAATGTTCCTGCCCGGGAGCCATCCGCCGCCGGCGGCCGATAGTAGGCCGTCGTGGTATCGGGCGCGATGTGTTCGGGAATTGCTTCCACTCCGTACGGGATTCGCGGCAGGCGGCGGAACAGCTTCACCAGTTGCGGATCGATGGACTTGCAGATCGCCTGATAGGCCACGAGCAGTTCGTTCGGATCCTGGAAGTAGAACTGGGGATTCGTTCGCAGTTCTTCCAGAAACTCCTGAAACGTCCCCGCAAACCCGACCTCGCGGACGACGGCTTCCATCTCCGCGCGAATCCGTCGGACCTCATCGAGTCCGATCTGGTGAATCTCTGCGGGAGTCAACTGCGTTGTGGTGAATTCGCGGCAGCGGGCGGCGTAATGCGCTGCGCCGTCCGGGGTCTGCCAGAGCCCGACTTCCGGCAGACCTGCGGGCAGGTATTCGTCGTCGAAGAACTTCTGCAGGTCGCGATAGGCCGGCACAATGGCGGTCACGATCAGTTCCCGCGCTGCGCTCCGCAATCGTTCGGCGGTCTCCGCCGGGATGTCGTCCGGCATGCTGCGGAACGGCTTATAGAACAACTGCGATTCCGGATCGTCGACGATCTGCCGCGCGATCTGCGAGGGTATTCGCTCGAGCACGATGCGCGGATGAATGATCCGCTCCCGGGCTCCGGTCCGCAGCAACAACAAGGTTTGCGCCATGTGTTCGGGAAACGCCCGCATGCGGGCCAGCCAGTCTTCGTAGTCCTTGACGGAGTCGAACGAGAGCGAGTCGGCCAGCGAGCCGGCGTCCTGAATGCCGCCGCGCTGATTGAGCGGAACCAGCCACCAGCGGAACCGATGCTGTTCGACCCGCAACGCGTACTCTGATCGGAACACGTCGTAATTGAGTTGATCTGCGGCCGACAACTTCGTGCGGTCGATCTGGTCCAGCCGGTCCAGCGCCGCGCGATCGGCCTGATGCGAGCGTTCGATGGCGCCCACGCTCGCATCGTCCCACAGGTCGTTGTACCGCAGGTCTCCCAGTTCCGAGGCAAAGGTCGGA
>JAEUIG010000193.1 GCA_016795125.1 Planctomycetaceae bacterium
ACGTAGCAGATACCGGCCACGGGGCGGGAACCAGACCTGCCTGGTCGGCTCAGCAGCAGACTGAGGCTGGCGTTCGACACCCTGGCGAATGCCACTTGCCTAGAGCCCATCCGAGAACTGCAAACCAACCGGGTGGCCGCGGTTGGAGCAACGCGAAACCCCGGCGAACACACACCGGGGCTTCCCTTCGGTCCAGCCCCGGCCACCCCGTTCCGGTTTCCGGATAGGCCCTTAATCGCTTCTGCGAGCGTCCCCTCGCACCGGACAGCAGGCGCACAGTCGGTCGGAACGCCACTCCTCAGCGCCGACTTTTGCCACTCGAATCGAGAGCGCCACGTCGACCTCTCGCGCACGCGGTCGCGTTTCCGCAGGTTCCGATTGACGGACCTTGGCACGACGCATATATTCGCGATATCGAATATTCGAATCGAAGGACTCCCATGCCCGAAGCGAGCGAAAACCGTCCCGCTGCGGAACTGCTCAAGGCATTTTCGCATCCGACGCGCCTCGCCATCCTGCAGGAGCTGCTGGCCGGCCCGAAGTGCGTCACGGACATGGAAGAACTGCTGCCGGCGCGACAGGCGAATATCTCGCAGCACCTCGCCGTTCTGCGCCACGCGCGGCTCGTGGACTATGCGCAGGACGGAGCACTGCGGTGCTACTACCTCAGTCGGCCACGACTGGTGCAGGACATGCTGGCCCTCGTCGGCCGCGGCGATCCTGTCGTAACGCGGAGCGCCGTTGAGATTCAGGCGGACAAGGAACGAGCGGCCGCAATGAGATTGAAGGCATCCGCGAAGTCCGGGAGGGGACGCCGCAAGGTCGCTCCATGAACCGGCGCATCTACTTCGACTACAACGCGACAACGCCGCTCGCTCCGGAAGTTGCGGCAGCCATGCTGCCGTACCTCGACGAGTCGTACGGCAATCCGTCCAGTCTGCATTGGGCCGGCCTGCCGGCACGCGATGCGGTCGAAACGGCGCGCGCACAGGTGGCGTCTCTCCTTTCCTGCGATCCGACGGAGGTGGTGTTCACGGCGGGGGGAACTGAAGCGAACAACCAGGCAATCAAGGGGGTCTACTTCGCTCGAAGCGCCGCTGGCCTGCCGTGCCATATCGTTACAACGCAGATCGAGCATCCGTCGGTCCTGGAGCCGTGCCGTTTCATTGAGAAGCTCGG
The DNA here is from genome assembly GCA_016795125.1 of Planctomycetaceae bacterium. Lineage (GTDB taxonomy): Bacteria > Planctomycetota > Planctomycetia > Planctomycetales > Planctomycetaceae > JAEUIG01. The sequence continues at coordinate 1,180 of JAEUIG010000193.1, forward strand.
AGCAGAGATTACGCAGCTGCCAGTCGATCGGTTCGGTCGCGTCAACCCGGCCGATGTTGCTGACGCGATCCGGCCGCAGACGGCACTGATTTCGATCATGCACGCCAACAACGAGGTGGGGACGATTCAGCCGATCGGCGAGATCGCACGCATCGCACGCGAGAATAACGTGCTGCTCCACACCGACGCGGCCCAGTCGGTCGGCAAGATCGTCACCGACGTTGATGCTCTCGGAGTCGACCTGCTCGCACTCGCCGGCCACAAGTTGTACGGCCCCAAAGGCGTGGGCGCGCTCTACGTCCGCGACGGACTCCACCTGGATCCGCTCATGCACGGCGCAGGTCATGAAGCAGGTCGCCGCGCCGGAACCGAGAACGTCCTCGCGATCGTCGGTCTGGGTGCGGCTTGTGAACTCGCCGAAGAACGGGCAGCGGACGAGCAGGTGCGAATACTCCGCGACGAACTCTGGCGGCGGCTGCAGCGACAGTTCGGGGATGCGGTGGTCCTGAACGGGCATCCCGAGGATCGCTTGCCCAATACGCTCAACGTCAGCTTCGTCGGCCATTCCGGACACGAGATTCTGGCCCGACTTCCGGAACTCGCTGCGTCAACCGGTTCGGCGTGCCACGCCGGTAACACACAGATCAGTCCAGTGCTGGCGGCGATGGGAATTTCCGAGCGAGTTGGCTTCGGCGCAGTCCGTTTCAGTCTCGGGCGCAGCAGCACCCGTGGAAACATCGATCTTGTCATCGAAATGCTGACGAACTGTCTCCGCAATGCCTCCGCTTCCACAGCCTGACTCGTGTTTCCGTTTCACATCGAGGATGCCGAAGGAGATCACCATGAACAGCCGCTTCATCCGCTACGGCGTAGCGCTCGGCTGCTGGGCAATTGCGTCTGCCAGCAGCCTGGCCGCCGATCACACGACGGACACGCTTCCCGCGGTCAAAAAGAACGTCGAGGACAAGAAAGCCGTGCTCGTGGACGTGCGCGAGCAATCGGAGTGGAACGACGGTCATGTCACCGGGGCCGTGCTGCTGCCGCTGAGCGAACTGCATGCCGGAATCGACAAGGATGCGCTGGCCAAGCGGCTGCCGAAGGATCAGATCGTGTATACGCATTGCGCAGTGGGCAAGCGGTCCCTGACGGCCGCCGACATTCTCATCAAGGCGGGCTACGACGTGCGGGCGCTGAAGGCAGGCTACAAGGATCTGATCGAAGCCGGATTCAAGAAGGCCGACGAATAATGCTCATGCGTCGAGCCGTGTTCGACACGTCCGTGCAGTTCGAAGCGTCGTTCATCGTCGCGAGATACGCATGCCTGTAGCGCCAACCGAGTGGTCTTGGTGTTGGCGGCGAAGACGATCGCGTCGGAGACTTTAAAAGGGCCGTGTTCCAGTCAATCGTAAGGTTGTCCGAGCGGTACCAGCGAATGTCAGAACACACTGAGATCGTCGTTCGGCTGGGCTCCTTTGGAGTCGTACTATTCGTCATGTCCCTGTGGGAACTGCTGGCACCCCGACGAAATCTGTCGGTCCGCAAAGGACCGCGCTGGGCCAGCAATCTCGGACTCGTCGTGGTGAACACGATCTGTGCCCGCGTCTTGATCCCGCTGACTGCGCTCAGCGCGGCAATTGCTGCAGAGTCACGCCACTGGGGCGTGCTACACCAGGTCGATCTGCCGAATTGGATGGAGATCCTGCTTGCCGTCATCACATTGGACTTCGCGATCTACCTGCAGCATGTGATGTTCCACGCCGTGCCGATGTTCTGGCGTCTGCACATGGTGCATCATGCCGACCTGGATTTCGACGTCACGACCGGCCTGCGGTTCCACACGCTCGAGATCCTGCTGTCCGCGCTGATCAAGCTGGCGGCGGTAGTGGTCATCGGCCCCGCTCCGATCGCGGTCGTGATCTTCGAAGTCGTGCTGAACGCGACATCGATGTTCAACCACAGCAACGTCCGCATGCCCGGCAAGCTCGACGGAGTGCTGCGCTGGCTCGTAGTGACCCCCGACATGCACCGGGTCCACCATTCCGTGATTCGTCGCGAGACCAACAGCAACTTTGGCTTCAACCTGCCGTGGTGGGATCGGTTGCTCGGCACATATCGCGCACAACCGACGGAAGGGCACACTGCCATGACGATCGGCCTCACCTCGCTGCGTGAGGAGTCGCAGGTCGACCGACTGCCTCGAATGCTGATCCTGCCTTTCCTTGCCAGCCAGCAACGCTACGCGATCGGCGGCGAACGAGACCAGGACGAGATGCCGCAATCCGCCCGTACGCCGGTGTGAAGCGGCGAACTACATCAGCCCGTGATCAAACTGCGCCGCGATCCGCAGTACGCTCGCTGATTCGGTCGCCTCCGTCGCCTCGGCCCGCTTCTGCTCCTCGGCCACCTTGTGGCCGAACCGCCAGAACAGTGCGGGCGTCACGATCTGGTCGAGCAGCGTTGAACTGACCATTCCGCGGATCACGACGATCAGCACCTGCTGACCGTCCTGCGGTACGTGGAACGCAACGCACTTCGAGCAGGTCTCGTGCCGAGGGCGGAGGAATGGCTGTGTCGTTCGCTGCCCATGCGGTCATCGGCCAGCGCGTCCCGGCCCTGGCTCGTGCTACCGAGTGACCCGTGCTTGCCGCGTCACTGGACAGCAATCGTCAACCCGCCGCAAAGCGAGTCCGAAGTCGAGGCGTTGCGTCGCTGTTTGCGGCGGGGGGCACCGGTCGGAACGGAACGGTAGTGCCGGAGCAGCGCGATCCGACTTGGCCTGGAAAGCACGCTCCACCCCCGAGGCCTGCCGCGAAAGCCACACAAAAAGACCTGACCCCTTTCTTCCCCCTCTGACCCCTATCTTCCCCCTCATGCTGGTGGTGAACGACGGCTGAGCGGATCTCGTTACGCGAACCACTCGTAATCGCATGAGTATGCGCGTGGACTGGCGGAACTGCCGCACTCGCCAGCAGAGCCGCTGCCGTGACGCTCGCAACAAGTCGCCTGCCGAAACTGGTCATCGCACGCCGTTTCCCACGATGCACACCACTCATCATCGTATGGCTGGGTGAATGTCGGCGTGACCGTCCATGTGACCAGCGTCTGAACTGTTTGCCTGGTCCATCGATCGAAATTGACTGCAGCAGACGCACCCCTGCGCCTGGAGCCTCCAGATCACGGGCTCTGCGCACGGAGTCAGAGCGTTATCAACGGGACCTTTCCGACAGATGTTTTTCCACCTCACTGCTGCCGGTCACTCATTCGCGCCTGGCGCGTCCCGGATCAGCTGGTGGCATTTCACGCACGTGCGCGTCATGTCCACATAGGCGTCGAGAGCGCCGTTGACGTCGTCATCTTCGGCATGGCGGATAAGCTCCTTGGTGGAGAACTCGAACGCGTTCAGTTGTCCGCGATATTCCGAGGTCTCTTCAATCTCGCTGGCGGTCAGCCACTGTTCCAGGTAGGTCATGACCTGCATGCGGCGTGCGTCGGTCGCCACGGCATCGATGTCGCCCCGCGTCAGGTGCGCGAGGATATTTTGAGATCCGCTGAGCTTGGCGAGCATCCAGGCGTTCGCATCCTCTTCGTTCTGCGGGGCGGCAGTGGTTGCGTTCGGAGCTTTTCTCTGATCACCGGCTTCGACCGGGTTCTGGTCCTGCGCCAGCAGCAGGCCAAGCCCCGCCATCACGAACGCGACGGTCTGGAGATGATTCATCACGAACTCCCTTGTTCCGGAGGTCCCGAACAGTTCCGACTCACGTGTTCTGCTCGTGGCGAATCGTGTGCCGTGGAAATCAGGTGCCGTTCCGGGCAAGCGCGTGCGGATTGTCACAGTTGCGTGCGGCAGCGGACCTGCGGATGGGCGGGATCGCCCGCTGAGGGCCTGCAATACGCGGACCGCATTCGGTCCGGAATGTCCCTCTGGATCTCCGGGAGAGTTACCGCAACGCGGCACACGAAATGCCGTATTCTGTCCATGAGGAGAATGTCTGTTTCGCAGGCCTGCCTGAGGGGAGAAAACCATGACCGAGACCCGCGACCGCATTCACGAGCTGATCAACAGCCTGAAGCAGCAACGCGACGAACTGGCGGTGCGAATGCATCTGGCCGGGGCGGAAGCCAAGCAGGAGTGGAGCCGGCTCGACGACAAGGTGAACCAGCTGTCACATCGCTTTGATCCGCTCAAGCAGGCGGTCGGAGAATCGACTGACGACGTATGGATCTCGCTGAAGCTGCTCGGCGAAGAACTGCAACACGGGTTTCAACGGATTCGCAAATCCCTGTAACTGACGCGCCGGGGCGTCAATCCTGCGTCAGTCGCTTGGAAAAACGGGGCTCGTGTTGGAAACTGCAGTCAGCCCGACCGCGATCAGGTTTCCCGGAAGCGGCCTGAGCCATCTCGGTCTGTACATGTCACTCGTCTCCCCAGGTGCCGAGGTCTTGCGCGCCGGAGCACCGTTGAGAATGTCGGCCCAAGGAGAACGACGGCTCACCGTGCTTGCCTTGGGCAGCTCTCACGGCGACGACGAGGCCGCCTGGCACGTCGCTGAATTGTTGAAGTCCGATCCGGCCTTTGCCGGCCGCTGCGTATCGCTCGCGTCTCCGTGGGATGTGTTGCCCTACCTGCAGACGGGTGGGGCGATCGCCATCGTCGATGCGTGCCAGTCGGGCGCCGCCAGTGGTAGTATTCACCGGTGGCCGGCACGAGGATTGCCTTCCCATCGCGGAACCAGGACATCAAGCCACGGAGGCAGCCTGAATGAGGCATTCGGACTGGCGACCTCCCTCGGCTGTGACCTGTCCAACGTCGTGGTGTTCGGAATCGAGGTGGAGTCCGTCGAACCTGGTACGGGAGTCAGCGTGGCGGTCCGGCAGGCCGCCGAGACGTTGGCGCAGCAGTTGCGATGCTCTGTTCCCAGGACGCGGCAGGTTTGATCTCCTTCGTGGCCACCGTGGTTGCAGCCGATGCACGAGCTGTCGCTGATACGGACACTGCTGCAGCAGGTGGATGCAATTCAGGCGTCACATGCTGATTGTGTCCTGCGCCGGATCGACGTGTCGGTCGGCGAGTTTTCCGGAATCGATCCGGAGCTGCTGCGACTGGCGTTTAGCAGCACATCGGAAGGGAATTCGCTCGCAGGAGTCGAGTTTCGCGTTGCGCGCGTTCCGCTGTGCGCGCGATGCCGGAACTGCGACCGCGAGTTCCCGGTGCACCGATTCCGTTTCGTATGCCCGAACTGCGAGTGCACCGGGACCGACGTCGTTCGCGGTGGAGAACTGAGGTTGGAGAGCGTCACCTTCGAGGAGCAGGAGGCATGAGCAATAAGCTGCTGCCGGTGCTGCGCAGTCTCAACCTGCTGCACGAGCTTCCCGATGAACTTTTGTCGCGACTGGCGACGATTGCGCAGATTGCAGATTTTCCCTCCGGGGCGGTCATTTTCCGTCAGGGAGATCCGGCGCGCACGGTTTACATGGTGCACGACGGCCTCGTCTCTTTGGAGATCTGTGCTGCCGGCGTGGGTTGCCGGCGGATCCTGACTGTCGGTCCAGGGGAACTGCTGGGCTGGTCTCCCATTCTGCATCAGGAGCAGTTAACCGCCACAGCACGAGCGCTGACCCCGACGAGCGTGGTGGCCGCCGATGGGCGCCAACTGCTGGACCTTTGCGAACAGGATTCCCGGTTCGGGTATGAGTTCATGAAGCGTGCGGCAATGGCGCTTGCACAGCGGCTCAACGCGACACGGCTGCAGTTGCTCAACCTGTACGGCGAACAGATGGCGAGGGGACCACAGTCGCCGGCGGCGGACTGATTCGACTCGACAACAGCGGGGAGTGCATTGTGGAGGAGACGCCACACAGAGTCTCGGTCGGCAGCTGGTTTGCCTTCGACAAGCCCCGCGTGCAGGAACTGATCGACCTGTTGCGACAATCCGGCTATCGAACGATTGGTCCCCGCGTGGCCGACGCGGCGATTATCTACGACGACGTCGATTCCGTCTCGCAATTGCCGCTGGGGATCATCGATGAGCAGGATGGCGGCCGGTATCGACTGTCGGCGGAGGACGATGCCGGATACTTCGACCATGTCGTTGGTCCCCACTCGCTGAAGAACTACATTTTTCCGCCACGGGAGACGCTGCAGGAGCTGGTAAACAGCGGCGGCCGCTGGCAGGCATCCCCACCGCCGGATCCAGGGCCCCCGATTGCCGTGATCGGGGTGCGTTCCTGCGACCTGCATGCATTGGCGATTCAGGACCGCGTGTTTCTGGAAGGGCCATACGTCGATCCGGCGTACAAGGCGCGCCGTGAGCGGCTGTTCGTCGTGGCCGTCAACTGCCGTCGAGCGGCGGCAACGTGCTTCTGCCATTCGATGGAAACCGGCCCTGCGGTGACTTCAGCACACGATCTGGCGCTCACGGAGCTCGACGATCGCTTTGTGGTGCAGGTTGGCTCGGAGCGCGGCGCCGAGATCGTCGCGGCGACGGATTGGCCG
>JAEUIG010000201.1 GCA_016795125.1 Planctomycetaceae bacterium
ACTGTCCTGAACCTCGAGCAGTTCACCCCCTGGGTCTGGATGCTCTCCAGGCTGTTCAACTCGATCATCGTGGTGGCCGGAACGCTCCCGTTTCTGTGGACCGCGCGCCGCGCTCAGACCAATCGGGGTGTCCGCTACACGCTGCTGACGGGCATCCTCTGCGCGCTGATGTCGTTCGCGGTGGTGAAGATCTGCACCCGCGTTGAGGAGTTCCCGGTCATTCTGTCGGCGATGCCCGGCTTCGTGCATCGGCCGCTCGACCTGATCCCGCTCGTCGCCTATCTGCTCGCCGCCGGCATCGTCCTGCCGCGGCTGTACCGGCTTCACCGCAGCCTGTTTACACGCGGCCTCCAGGTCAGCATCTTGCCGCATGTCGTTTCACAGATCTACGCCGTCGGCTCCGAACACCTGTTCGACAACGCATTCTACGTCGCCAGCGCGCTGAAGATCGTCGGCTATCTGGTCCCGCTCATCGGTCTGCTTGTCGATTACACCCGCGCTTACCAGGCGCAGGCGGCCCTGCTGGCCGCCGAGGAGCAATTGAACCTGGCGCGGGAAATCCAGTTGCGGCTGCTGCCCGCGACCGCTCCCCAGGTCGCGGGCTGGAACATCGCAGGACGCTGCGAGTTCGCCGAGGCCATCGGCGGCGATTACTTCGACTACCTGCCGCTGCCGGACGGACGGCTCCGGATCGTCGTGGCGGACGTCAGCGGGCACGATCCCGGCGCTTCCCTCCTCATGGCGAATGCCCGCGCCTACCTTCGCGCCGTGACCCGGCCGGATGTCGACCTGGCCGCCGCCATTCAGCAGGTCAACCGCTTCCTGTGCGATGACGCCCACGGGCGGCGATTCGTGACGATGTTCATCTGCGAAGTCGCTCCCGGTGGCGACAGGGTCAACTACATCGGCTGTGGGCATGCGGCCCTGCTGTATTCATCGAGCGGCGAATGCCGGCCGCTGGACGCGACCGGGATGCCCCTGGGCGTCACCAGTGACTATAAGCTCGAGGCCCGCATCGTGTCGGACCTCAAAGCCGGCGACTTGCTGCTGTTGAGCACGGACGGGCTCACAGAAGCCGCGTCGCGCAGCGGGGCCATGCTGGGACGCGACGGCGTGACGTCGCTGTTGCAGTCTTCAAATCGGCGCGGATCGGCGGATGTCGTCGAGGCCCTGTTCTCGGGCGTCCACCAATTCACCGAGCGGTCCGCATTCCAGGACGACGTGACCGTGGTCGCCGTCGTGCGACAGTAGCCGCTTTACGCGATCCACCTCTCGCTATCGGTGTGGAACACGCGGAAAACGGCGCTCGATCCTGTTCTTCCTCTCGCCCGAAAGCAGCGTTGCTCTCAAAGAGAGCACCACTCCAATTCAGTACGGCACTCGAATGACTGCATTCAGTTTTCGGCTGGCGAGACTTGCGGTCTCAGCGCCGCAGGCAGCACGACCCCAACGGGGTCGCAGAATGTAGCCGGGGGTTGAGCGCAGCCCGCCGCCAGGCGGGCGGAGCGATACCCCCGGTCAGGGTCGCACAACTTTCTCCCTCCCCCCGTTTTTTCGGGGGGAGGGTCGGGGAGGGGGGCGGAACGGTGACCACGTCTGCCAATTGAATCGGCCGCGATCGAAAGCCGAGCGCATCCAGCGATCAGTACGCTTCAGAGCTGATTCACAAATCGTAAACGTACGCTTCCGCCCGCATGGCGGGCAGCTGCTCGCCACCTCCGGGTGTCCGGCTCCGGCTCTACCACTCCAGGCCAAGCATCAGCACATTCAGGCCGCTGCCGATCCCGAGGAGCGCCACCCGGTCGCGCGACTGCAGATGTCCCTGCTGCGCCGCGAGCGCTGCCGCCAGCGGCAGCGCCGCCGCTCCCGTGTTTCCCATGAACTCCACCGTCGGAAAATCCGCGTTGCCAGGAATTCCCAGTCGGTCCAGCAGCAACTTGCGATGCGCCCGGCCCACCTGGTGCGTCACGACCTTTCGCACCGTGTCGGGCGACCATTCCAGTGCCTGCAGGAAGTCCGGCCAGGCGGACTCCGCCAGGTTGACGCCCGCATGCAGCAGCGCCTCGGAATCCGTGTTCATCCGCAGGTGCTGGCTCGCACCGGTCGAATGGTCGACGCCGCCGGCGCACAACGCGTGGCTCGCAGTTTCGGCGCGATACAGCCCGCCGAGCAGCCGGTGTCCCGTGCGGCTGATGTCACGATCGCACAGTACGACCGCCGCCGACGCCGAGCCGATCGTCAGTGATGCGAACTCGTACTTGACGTCCTTGCGAGTCACCGTCGGATCGCGGAGCAGGCGCTCAATGGTCCCGTCCAGCAGCGGAGTGGCGATCTCGGTGCCGACGACGATCCCCGCCCGAATGCGGCCCAGCTCGATCATGTCGGCGACGATCACCATGCCGTTGAGAATTCCCAGGCAGGCGTTGCTCACGTCGAGTACGAGCGCATGAGGCGGCAGTCCGGCCGCATGATGCACGGACGCCGCCGTCGCCGGTTCGAGCTGGTCCCGGCAGACGGAACCATGAATGAGCGCCCCCACCGCGTCCGGAGCGATACCGGTGATTTCCAGGGCGCGGCGGACCGTCTGTGCGCTCACCTGGCCGGGCGTGGCGTCCGGATCGTACGCCCGGCGCTCGCGAATGCCGGACATCAGTTCCAGCCGCCCGGCCGGCAATCCGAGCCGGTCGTAGACAGGTGCGAGCCGCGCCTCGATGGCGTCCGAGGTCAGCACATGTGGCGGCAGGTCGCCGACAAACGCCTCGACGCAGACGCGTTCGTATCGCAATCGGGAAGCGCAGCGGGACGACTCAGGCATGAGGACAGATCAACTCATCCGAGCCGCGTCACCAGCGCGGGGACGGCGTTCGCAGCACCGCTCAGGCCGGGCGGGCTTCCGACGGAAGCACGGCGCGCAACTGCGATTCCAGCTCGCTGATGCGGGCGTACTTCTGGCGGCGTTCCGCTTCGACAGCCGGCGTGAAGTCCTGCATGTCGAGAGCCACCGAACTACGGACGAAACGCAGTCCCTGCAGCAGGAGGTCCTGCTGCTCGCGTGTGATTTCAAAGGTTTGGGTCATGGGAAGGCACGACTTGATAACGGCGGACGGCATCGGCATTCCTCAACTGGCGCCTTCCCTGGCTGTGTGCCGATTTTACCGGACGAATCGGCCAGGCTCAATTGTCCGGTTCAATTGGTCGGCAACGCAGGGCAATCCCCGGCCGAATCCGGCCGGCGACGGCTTTATTCATCGTTCGATTGAACGTAAAACCTTGCGAAGTCCTGCCATGGCACGATTGCACGGCACGACCGGAGCATTGCCCACCGCGAGGATTCAGGATTCGCAAATCAGGATTCAGCGAAAACGCTCAAGGATGCTCGCTGTTGTCCCCTGACTCCTTCTCCCTGCCCCCCTATGCAGGCTGGCCGTCCCTGCGCAACTGCCCCTTCGTAAACGCCGAAGCCATCGCTTGCGGCACTTCCGCTTCGGCCAGGACGACCTTCGCACGGTTTTCCTGCGTCAGAGCCTGCATTTCCTGTTCCACTGCGACGGCTTCGGCCCGCCTCTGCTCCGCCCGCGCCCGGGCCACGCGCATGTCCGCCTCGGCCTGATCCGCCTGCAGCCGCGCACCGACGTTTTCCCCAACGTCAATGTCCGCAATGTCGATGGACACGATCTCATAAGCCGTCTGAGAGTCCAGGCTCTTGCGCAGCACGGCCTGGGCGATCAGGGCGGGATTCGCGAGCACCAGCTTGTGGCTCTCCGACGACCCAATCGCCGAGACAATGCCTTCACCGACGCGGGCGATGATCGTCTCCTCCGTCGCTCCGCCGACGAGCTGTGACAGGTTTGTCCGCACTGTCACGCGGGCGCGGGCCTTCAGCTGAATTCCATCCTTCGCGACGCCGTCCAGCGTGACTCGCCCCTGCTTTGGATCAGGGCAGTCAATGACCCGGGGATCAACGCTGGTCTGCACAGCTTCCAGTACGTTTCGACCGGCGAGGTCGATGGCCGCCGCCGTGTCCCAGTCGAGTTCGATCCGCGCGCGATGGGCCGCGATCAACGCCCGGATCAGCCGTTGCACGTTGCCGCCAGCCAGGTAGTGCGCCTCCATCGCTGCGGTGGGAATGTGCGTCAGACCGGCCTGCACCGCGCTGATCTTGGCGTCGACGATCGCATCCGGACTCACCTTTCGCAGCGACATCGCCACGATCGCCAGCGGACCGATCTTGGTCTTGGTCACGAACGCCCGCAGCCACAAGTTGAAGTACCGGCCGAACAAAAACAGGAAGATGATTCCCAGGATGACGAGGAAGAAGGCCCCCATCCCGATGAAGACCGTCGTCAGCTTGCTGAGGTCGAGGTCTTCTGCGGCGACCGGCAATACCTGCGCGACCTGCATGGCCAGTGACTTTCGTAGGGGACGGGAGAGATCCTCGCCACATGTCGAGGATGTCACGGATTGTAAAAGTGACACCGGGAATTGCAAATTCAGCCGGGGGCCCTCGCACCTGGGGGCGTCGATTCGAAGCGGAACGCAGATGCCGCAGATTGAAGAGATGAACGCAGATCAGTGCCGCGAATCAGCTGAAGGGCGCTATACGATCTGCGAATGCTTGTAATCGCTCTGCGAGGGACTGCACGCGATTCCATTCCCGCTCTCCGAGGGGCTGACTTTGCAGGCGCTCGAGCCAGTGCGCCGTGCTGAGCACGACGCCGCTGCGGTCCAGCAGCGGGATCAGCCGCCGTTCCTCCCGGGACAGCGGCCGGATCGCCGCGTACGCTTCCAATGCGGTTTCCCATCGGTCGAAGGTGTTCCCCAGAAAGCTGCCGAGCAGCCGCGACAGGTCCGATGCGACGCTCTCGGATTTTGCAGCCGACGGATCGATGATTCCCGTCGCTGCATCACCGGTGAACAGCACGTGATCGTGCCACACGTCGCGCAGGCACGGATGCAGCGACATCTCAACCGTCGTGACTGCGGAAAGTTCGGCCAATGTCCGCGGGACGGCGTCGATCAGCAGCGCGGTCATGCGGGCGACGACTGCGCGGTGCGGAGGGTCGAGGGACAGTAGCGCGCCGGCCCCATCGATCGGATTCTTTCTCAACGCGCGAAGTTGTTCCAGGCGAGTCTGGACCGACGACGGAATGCCACGTCCTGCGTGGAACCAGGTGGCGCCCGCGTCGGTAGGAACAAAGCGTGCAGACGCCAGGTGCAGCCGCGCCAGCGCGGCGAAGGCGCTCCGCAACCGCGCATCGTTCGGGTTCGCGTGGAAATCCGCCGACCCCGGCAGCCACGGTTCAAGTTGCCAAAGCCGACCGCGTCGCTCGACGATCGTGCTCCCGTCGCGGGATCGCAGCGGCACAGCCAGGATCGCAACGCCCTGTTCAGCGAGCCAGGCCAGCCAGCGGTGCAGTTCGCGGATTCGCGCCAGCGGCAGTCCCGCGCGCCCGGCCGGCCAGCAACGCAGCGCGAACGCGCCTGTCGTTGTTTCGACGCGTTGCACGTCCGCCCCGCTGAATCCCCGGGGCGCTTCACTCACGACTGACGAGACGCTCGTCGCCGCCCAGCAGTCGAGGACATCGGAGAAGGAAGTGTTCGCCATTAAACGGAGTCCGGCGGTCTCACGGAACAACCCGCTATCAGACACCGACAACCATTTACCGACAACCGATCACCATTTGACATTGGTGCATCAACAACAATTGATGTATCCTTTGGAAGAGTCGTCGCGGGTGTCCGGCGCCGGCCCCGCAATTCGGCGACGTTAGGTCTATTAACCTGATGAACGGCGTGCCTGATCTCGATCGTCAGACCGTTCCGTCTTCACGGAGGCCGTCCGTCCGGCCGCAGGCTCGCTTGCCGATCATCGCCGTCTGTTGCCTGACCATCAGCGCGCAGGTCGCGGCCCAGTCCCCAGCGCTCGATGTCGTCTTCCCCGCCGGAACTCAGGCCGGAACGACAGTCGACGTTTCATTAACCGGCGCTCGTCTCGAAACCGTACATCGGTTGCATTGCAGCGCGACGGGCGTGCGCTGCGAACCGGCCGGCGCAAACCGCTTCCGCCTCACAGTCCCCGGTGAAACGCCGGCAGGAATGTATGACCTTTGGGCGGTCGGTTCCAACGGCATCAGTGCGGCCAGAACTTTCGCGATCGGCGGGCGACCTGAGCAGTGCGAATCCGAACCGAATGACACCGCCGCTGCTGCGACCCCCGGGATGCTGAATACGGTCATCAACGGTCAGATTGCGGCCGCCGGAGACGCCGACGAATTTCGATTCAGAGCGACGGGCGGTAAGTGCGTCGTGCTGGAGTGCTGGGTGGAGCGGATCGACTCGCGACTGCGGGCCGTTCTCGAAGTGTTCGACGCGACCGGCCGGCGACTGGCCGTTAATCGAGGATATTTCGGGATCGATCCGCTGATTGCATTCACGGTCCCCGCCGACGGAGAGTACGTGGTCAGAGTGCACGACCTGACCGAGTCCGGCGGCCCGGACTACGTGTACCGGCTGTCAATCGACACCGGCCCGCGTGTCGCCTTTACCGTGCCGGCGGTCGTCCAGCGCGACACAACGTCGCGCGTCTCATTGTTCGGCTGGAACCTGTCAGGCAACGACCATCGGAATTCCGGGTTCGATCGACTCGATGTTGATCTCGATGCCGCCGACGCGCATTCTGTCTGGCCGCTGTCGCTCAGGCTCCTGTCGTATCAGGCGTCGCTCTCGGACGCTTCGCTGGAATATCGCGCCTCCGAGTCTGCGGTTCCTGTTCAGATTGGACTGACAGACTCTCCGGTGTGTGTCGCCAGCGGCGACAATCTTTCCGTAGATCAAGCGCAGGATGTCGTCGTTCCGTGTGATGTCAGCGGGCAGCTCGTCGCCGGCGACGAATGCGATTGGTACGCCGTCCAGGCGCGGCGCGGTGAAGTCCTGCACGTTGAAGCTTTTGGCCAAAGGATCGGCTCACCGGTCGACCTGCTCCTGACGCTGAGCGACCAATCCGGGAGAGAGCTCGCGGAGTTCTCCGATGGGAGCAGGAATGTCGGCGAAGCATTCCCGACGGACCATCTCGATCCAACGGGACGCTGGGTTTGTCCAGCTGACGGACGGTACCGACTGGCTGTTCGCAACCTGACCGGGAGGTTGGATGACGATTCCCGTCGGGTCTACCGGCTCAGTCTGCGTCGGGAAGACTCAGGCTTCTACGTCGTCGCCGTGCCGCGCGACAGCGCCTCCACGGGACTCAACGTTCCCCGCGGCGGTCGTGCGGTTGTCGAACTGATTGCGTTCCGCGAGCGGGGATTCGCCGGAGGCATCCGGGTGGCGCCGCGCGATTTGCCCGCAGGGGTCGAGTGTCCGGAGGTGTGGCTGGGACCGGGTGTCGACCGTGCCCTGCTCGTGCTGTCCGCAGACCAGGGCGCGACGGTCGAACTGGCGAATCTGATGCTCGAGGCGATTGCAGACGACGCTCCTGTCGCCATTCCGCATCCGGTCCGCTCCGGCACGGTGATCCGTGGCGGTCCTCCGATGGGTTGGGGACGGCTGACATCGCAACTGCCGCTGGCCGTTGCCGGCGACGCTCCCGTGTGCGTCACCGCAAATGCCGAGGAAGAACTGCATCACCATTTGTATGGCACGTTGCCGGTCCGCCACTCTCCAGGCGGCATGCTGGACATCGTCGTCGACCTCGAACGCCGCGATCCGGCGCATCAGGCGCCGGTCCGGCTTGTCGGCGCGGCGCTGCCTGCCGGAATCGAGAATCAGACCGCGATCATTCCCGCGGGCGAACGGCGCGGATATGTCAGCTTTGTGCTGCCGCCGCAGTTTCCCGTGGGTGCTTACTCGATGGTGATCGAGGCGCAGACGACGGCTCCGGCCCCCGATGGCAGCGCAGCCTCGCTCGTGGTCACCAGCAATCCCGTCAGCTTCCGCGTGCAGCCTGCCGCGTTTCGCGTCGAGATCGATCCGTTTCACGTGAAACGCGTGCACCGCGGCGAGACGTTCCAGGTTGCCTACTCCGCCAGACGGTTGAACGGTTTCATCGGCAAGCTGCACACAGAACTGGCGACTCCCGGTCGAATCACCGACATCGAAGGCCTGCGCGGACGCGGAGAAACCTTCGTCGGCCAGGTCGACTCCGGCTCGCTGCAGATCACGGTCAACGATGACGCCCCGCTGGGACCGCAGCCGTTCCTGCGGCTGCTCACCGTCGGTACCGTGGAAGACCAGCCCACATTCCTCGGCAGTTGCATGTTCCCGCTGGAGATCGTCGAGTGACGGCGCGAAATCTGAATTCCGAAGCTCGAAATCCGAACCCGGTGCCGCGGTGGCGGTGTGCCCTGCCGGTCTTCGTGTTGATCGCGATGATCGCCGCGCCCGACGTCGCGCATTGCGAAGATGCACCGCAGCGGATTGCGTTCGCGACCGACATCGTGCCGATCCTGACGCGGCTGGGATGCAATGGCGGCGGCTGCCACGGCAAGGCCAGCGGACAGAACGGCTTTCGGCTCTCATTGCTCGGCTTCGAACCGGATTTCGACTACGAAGCGCTCGCGCTGGAAGCGGGCGGCCGGCGGTTGTTTCCCGCCGCTCCGGAGCGGAGCCTCCTGCTGGTGAAGGGAACCGCCCAGGTTCCTCATGGGGGCGGCAAGCGTCTGGACGCTGACAGCGTCGATTACCGCATCCTCGCCGCGTGGATTGCGCAGGGGGCGCCGGCCCCGCGCAGTGACGACTCGACCCTCACGCGGATTGAAGTCTCGCCGCCGGAGCAGGTGCTGACCCGCGGGTCTGAGCTGCAACTGCTCGTGACGGCGTACTTTTCCGACGGAACGACCCGCGACGTGACGCATCAGTCCGTTTATCTCTCCAACGCGGTCGAAGTCGCGGACGCCGACGCGGAGGGCCTCGTGCGCACCGGCGGTCAGCCCGGACTCGTCGCGGTGATGGCCCGCTTCGGCGAACAGTTCGCCACGTTTCACGCTGCAGTTCCCTTCACCACCGACAACGTGCAGCTCGCTGCCGTTCAGGCGCGCCTGGATGCTCTTCCTGAGCCGCACTCGGACATCGACCGCCGGATCCGCCGGCAATGGCGACGGCTCGGCATTCTGCCGTCGGGACCGGCCGATGATGCCACGTTCCTGCGGCGCGCATCGCTCGACATCTGCGGCACGCTGCCGACGCCCGATGAAGTCGCCGCGTACCTGTTGGACAACAGTCCCGACAAGCGGGCGGCGCTGATCGACCGCTTGCTCGAACGGCCGGAGCATGCGAGCTACTTCGCGCTCAAGTGGGCCGACATCCTGCAGAACCGTGGCTCCGGCTACTCGACCAGCCGGCAGCGGGCCGGCACCGCCCTGTTCTCTGCGTGGATTCGGGATTCGATCGCGGCGAACAAACCCTACGACCGGTTCGTCTCGGAAGTCATCACCGCCAGCGGCAGCCAGAACGAGAACCCGCCAGCCATCTGGTATCGCTCCGTCCGCAAGCCGACGGAGTATGTCGAATCGGTGTCGCAGGCGTTTCTCGGCGTGCGCGTGCAATGTGCGCAATGCCATCACCATCCGACTGAACGCTGGAGCCAGTCCGACTACTTCGGCCTGGCGGCGGCGTTTTCGCGAGTTGGCCGCAAGGGGGGCTTTGCCGATGCCGAAGTGCCGACCGACGAGGTGATCTTCCTGAAGGGCACCGGCGAAGTCCGGCATCCGCGCACAGGCGCCGTCGTCGATCCCCGTCCGCTGGGAGGACCAGACTTCGCGCTGACCCGGCACGACGACCCCCGCCGCAGCCTCGCGCGGTGGATGACCAGCCCCGAAAATCCGTTCTTCGCCCGCACGATGGTGAATCGGACATGGGCGCACTTCCTCGGCCGCGGGCTGGTGCATCCGATCGACGATGCCCGCAGCACGAATCCGCCGAGCCACCCCGAACTGCTCGATACGCTCGCGCGCGAGTTCATCGACGGCGGCTTTGATGTCCGGCAGCTCATCCGGTCCATCACGTTGTCCGAAGCCTACGGCCTCGAATCCGCCCCGCACCCCGGCAATGCCGGCGACACGCAGTCGTTCGCGCGATTCTATCCGCGCCGGCTGACGGCCGAAGTGCTGATCGATGGAATCAGCCAGGTGCTGGACGTGCCGACGGTGTTCGATGGGCTCCCCGCCGGAACCCGCGCCATCGACCTGCCGGACGAGAACGTGGCGGCGCACTTTCTCGATGTCTTTGGCCGTCCCGGGCGGCTGACGGCCTGCGAATGCGAGCGGGTCGACGCCCCCGCGCTCACGCAGGCGCTCGAACTCGTCAATTCGACCGAACTGCAGCGCAAACTGATGGACGGCAATGGTTATGCTGCTCGCGTGGCGACCGACCCGCGAGCGCCGGAGGAGATCGTTCCCGAGCTGTTCGTGCGCATTTTCGGCAGGCCGCCGCGACCGGAAGAGACATCGACCGCAGTGGCGTTTCTGGCGTCGGAATCAGACCGTGCGGACGCATATCGGAACCTGTTGTGGTCGCTGCTGGCGACGAACGAATTCATGTTCAGTCACTGAAGTTGTCGGTAACGGTTCGCTGTCGAATGAGCTACGGGGTTGATCCCCGTGGAACGGCGCGATACGGCGAAGAGGACGCGTAATGCTGCAACTGAACGGCAACTCGTTTCAGAACTGCTCCCGCATCCGGCGGCGGAACTTCCTGCAGATCGGTGCGCCGCTGCTCGGTCTCGGGCTGTCCGACCTGCTGCGACTTGAGGCGTGCGCCGAAACCGCGCCGGTCACGAGCCGCAAATCGCTGATCGTGTTCTGGACCGACGGCGGCATCAGCCAGCAGGATACGTGGGACATGAAGCCGGCCGCGCCGGTCGAGTATCGCGGCGGCTACGCTCCCATCGAAACCAACGTGCCCGGCGTTGTGCTCGGCGAACGCCTGGCGTGCCAGGCGCAGGTCATGGACAAACTGTCGCTCGTCCGATCGGTCCATCACGAGAACGGCATCCACGCGCCGTCGGCCCACTGGATGCAGACCGGTTACTTCGGCCCGACCCTGGCTCGCAATGCCGCGCAGAAGCCCGCGCTCGGCTCGGTCATCTCCCGCTCGCTCG
>JAEUIG010000209.1 GCA_016795125.1 Planctomycetaceae bacterium
GGATCCCGTCAACATGGCGGGGTTCGTCGCGGGTGGATTGCTGCGCGGCGATCATCCTCAAATCGACCTGGATGCGATCCTGGCTGCTGCTCCGGAGGAACGACCGTTCCTGCTCGACGTGCGCACTCCCGAAGAGTTTGCCGCCGGCCACATCCCCGGCGCGACAAACATCCCCGTCGACGAATTGCGGAATCGCCGTTCGGAGTTGCCGCAGGGGAAGCGCATTGCCGCCTACTGCCAGGTTGGGCAGCGCGGATACCTGGCGACCCGCATGCTGCTGCAGTCCGGCTACGACGCCGTCAACATTGGAGGCGGATACAAAATGTGGCTGCTGTACCATCCCGCAGCACACGGCCAGTAACTCGCCGTCAACAACGACGAACGCAGCGAACAGAGATCCGTCGCGCGACTACTCGCGTCCCAGCAAACCCGGATTGAGAATCTGGTGCGGATCGAGCGCGTTGCGGATGCCGCGCGCGATGGCCTGCGAATCGCGCACACGACCGAACAGATCGAGCCGCTCGCGCCACGTGGGGTCGCAGCTCCACACGACGAGCGCGCCGCCGTGGCGCTCGGCATGCGCTCGCAGGGGCGCCAGCCTGGCAGCGGCATCCTCCGGCGTCGTGCACGAATCCGGAAAGTGTCCGAGCACGACGCCGTTTCCGGCGTGCGCCTGCAGTGCGACTCCGTTCTCGTTGGCGACCGTCAGGAACTCCGCCAGCCGGGACGGGGGTATGGTTGCCTGGAAGCTCAGGGGGTCGTCAGACGCCGCCTGGTACTCAACGAGCGCCGTCCAGGCGGTCTCGGCCAGTTCATCGCCGAGGAACAGCCGCTCGAAGGGTGCGTGCGCGGTCAATTCGACGTCGGCCCGTGCAATCTGCCAGCGGGTCTCCACGTCGCTCCCTTCGAAGGCCAGGCAAAGCACCGGTTGTTCAACCGGCAGGTCGTGCTTGATCTCCGAACGAACCTGCCGCGCCGCCTTGGCGTTCAGGACTTCCACGGCGCAGGGCCGTGTCTGCGACTGTAACAGCGCTTCGACCGCCGCATCGATGCCCAGCAGATCGCGGAAGCTCACCCACAGCAATCGCCGCGTCTCGGGCAGTGGGCGAAGCTTGAGCGTCACCTGGGTGATGATTGCGAGAGTGCCGTACGATCCGACCAGCAGCTTGCACAGGTCATAGCCGGCGACGTTCTTGACGACGCGCCCGCCGGCGGAGAACAGACGGCCGCGACCGTCCACCGCCGAAATGCCGATCACGTAGTCGCGAAACGTCCCGTTGCCGAACCGTGCCGGGCCGCTGGAATTCGTGGCGATCGCTCCGCCAAGCGTCGCGCGGTGCGACTGCGACACGTCGACCGCAATCCGCTGCTTTTCACTTTGCAGGATTC
The DNA here is from genome assembly GCA_016795125.1 of Planctomycetaceae bacterium. GTDB lineage: Bacteria > Planctomycetota > Planctomycetia > Planctomycetales > Planctomycetaceae > JAEUIG01. The sequence goes on from JAEUIG010000209.1 coordinate 1,390, forward strand.
CCTGCAATTCGGCCACGCGGACCCCGGCTTCGACCGTGATGGTCATGTCGCGGGCCGGGTAATCAATGACTCGCGACAGGCCATTGAGGTCGACGGCTGTGGCGTCGGGCGGCAACGGATTCCCGAACTGCAGCGCCGTGCGACCACCCAACGGGTTCAGGGGCCGCCGGTCGCCGCGCGAGTTTTCATCGACGTAGCGGGCCAGTTCCGCCGCCGTCGTGGGGACAAATTCGCCGGTCGGGGTTGAGGACGGACGGGACATGCTGTTCGCTGAGTTTCGGAACGGAATAACGAATCTCCGCAACGAGCGAAAGGCTGGAGCAGGGAATGGCGGATGGATTATCGTTGATTGGGGGTTAAGGGCTAAGGGTCAAGGGAACGAGTCACAAGTCGCCAAATACCAGTCGCTTTCCATGTCCGTCCCCAGCAATCGCCGAGACTTCCTCACCGGGCGCGCCGTGCAGAGGTCCGTTGCCCGCGCCGGAGATGAACTGGCCGATGTGCTGCTCAATTCCGCGGGGGAGCAGGAGCCGCGCGCCTACGACACCGTCCGGCTCGAAACCCGCGCCATGGCCTGCCCCTGGTCGGTCATCCTCGAACCGGGCCCCCCGGACCAGTTGATGCGCGCGGCAGACGCACTTCCGGTCGTGCACGAGCTGGAAGCACGCCTGTCGGTCTACCGTGACGACAGCGACATCTCCCGTATCAATCGTCTCGCCGCCGACTCTCCGCAGCCGCTCGATGACTCGGTGTTCGACCTGTTGAGCCGGTCAGTCGAATACTGGCGGCAGACCGGCGGTGCCTTCGACGTCGCCGGCCGTGCGCAGATCCTGTTATGGAAACGCTGTCGTGAACAGGGGCGAATCCCCGGCGACGACGAGATCGCCGCCGCGCTGGAATCCTCCGGTTCGCAGCATGTGCGGTTGAACGCCGCAGACCGCACGATCGCTTTCGATCGGCCCGGCATCGGACTGGACCTCGGCGCAATCGGCAAGGGCTACGCCGTCGATCAGGCTGCCGCCAGCCTCCTGGCGTCGGGCCTGACCGATTTTGTGATACATGGCGGGTTCAGCAGCGTATTCGCTCGTGGCACTCACGGCGGGCAGGGAGGCTGGCCGATCGGGCTGAAGAATCCGCTGTTCACCGAAGAACGCTACGCCACCCTGCTGCTGCGCGACCAGGCGCTCGCCACCAGCGGGTCGAACATCCAGTACTTCCGTTACCAGGGAAAGCGGTATGGACACCTGCTCGACCCGCGTACCGGCTGGCCGGCCGATTCGCTGCTGTCGGTCTCGGTGCTCGCTCCGACGGCGGCCGAGGCTGATGCGCTCTCGACCGCTTTCTATGTCATGGGACTCGAAAAGGCGGTCGAGTGGTGCCATAATCGGCCCGAAATCGGCGCACTGCTGGTCCCTCCGCCAATCACCGGCCGCGAGCTGGCGCCGGTCCTGTGCAACATCCCTCCCGAAATACTGTTCGTTCGCCAGAGCAACCACGAACAAGCCTCGAGCTCGTCCACCCCCGCTGATCATTGATGGTCGGCAAGGGCACGGCGATCACGGCTGAATCACTTCCGACAAGGACACGGCGTTGAGCGACTTGAAGCGGATTTCTCTCCCGGCCATCGTGTTCCTCGTGCTGCTGCGCATGTCGATCGGCTGGCAGTTCTTGTACGAAGGTCTGTGGAAATACAACACTCTCCAGACATCGCACGCCTGGTCGTCCGAAGGCTATCTCAAGAACGCTCAAGGCCCGTTCCGCGAGCACTTTCGCGAAATGACGGGCGACCCTGACGACCTCAAATGGCTCGATTATGCCGCGATGGACCAGCGCTGGAAGGGCTGGCGCGACAGGTTCGTCGCCCATTACGGCCTCGATGAGGGCCAGACTGAACGCCTGGACCGACTGCTCACCGGACCAGAACAGCATGCCGCCTCCGTGAGCGCCGTCCCGGAATCGGCCCGGCCGGCCCTGGAGAAGTTGTCCAATGTCGTCGCCTTCGATGCCGTTAAAGGGCGCCTGACCGTCCGCGGCGACACGCCTCTCCGCCCGGACGAAGCCGCCGCGCTGCTGGCCAGCGTGCCCATCGTCAAGCTGCCTGATGGATACGCAAGGGCCAATGACGCCGGAGAAGCCGCTCGCAACGACGACGGCACGGCAATTCCCGCGGAACCGGTGGAACTCGAGTTCTACAAGGCGATCGAAACGCTGCAGCGGGAGTCGGCGAAGCTGGGCTACCTGCAGCGGCTGGCCGCGCAGCTCAAGGGCAATCCCGATCGCGTCGGCGTCGTGGCCGAAGCCGACAAAGGCTTCCGCGCGGAAATGGCGGTGGCGGGGGCCGCCGAGAACGACCAGTGGATCAAGTACGGCGAGGTCCAGGTCTATCGCGACTTGCTGGCCGAGGTGAACGCGGCCCGCGCCGCGGCAAAATCCGACTTCCAGCACGAACAGGTGCGGATGCTGACCCAGAAGGCGCAGGCCAAGCGTACGGAACTCGTCGGCCCCATCCGGGCACTCGACGCCGAGCTCAAACGCGAGGCGATTGGTCTGCTCACCGTGCCGCAACGCGCACGAGGCGCACTTCCGCCAGAGCAGACGCAGCTGTGGCAGGTTGATCAGGCGACGATTTTCGGTCTGCTCATCCTGGGAGCGCTGCTGATCTTTGGATTGGGAACGCGACTGGCGGCACTTGGCGGGGCCGTCATGCTGGTGATGTTCTATCTGCCCGTCCCGCCGTGGCCGGGCGTGTACCTGCCGCCCGAGGCGACCGGCCCCGAGCACAGCTTCATCATCAACAAGAACCTGATCGAGGCCGTCGCCCTGTTGGGAATCGCCGCATTGCCAACGGGCACCTGGTTCGGACTCGACGGCCTGCTGCGGGCCATCTTCCGGCGCGGCAAATAACTTGTGCGGCGCTATGGCGAGCCGGAGGGCATCAGCCCCCGGATCAGCGCCATGTCACCTCGGCCAATCCTCCGGTTCCATCACAGGCAAGAAACATGCGGAAGCACCTGCTGCTGGCCTTGTTCCTGGTCGCCGTTGCCTCCACTGCCCACGCTGATGAACCCACCCCCGTCCCAAGCCGCCCGAAAGTTGCCGGAAACCTGCTGCTGCACGCCCGGTCCCGCGATCGGCAAAGCGGTCTGGAGTTCGTCAAGGACGTCGAATGGCAGGCGGCCGAGACGGCCATCATCATCTGCGACATGTGGGACAACCATTATTGCCAGAGTGCGGCTCAGCGCGTCGGCGTCATGGCGCCGCGCATGAACGAAGTAGTGACAGGCGCGCGCAATCAGGGAGTGATGATCATCCACGCCCCCAGCGGCTGCATGGAAGAATATGCCGGGACTCCGCAGCGTCTCCGGATGCAGCAGGCTCCGCATGTCGATGCCCCCTTCGAACTGACGTGGTGCTTCCTTGAGCCGGACCGCGAACCGGAGATCGGCATCAAGGTCGACGTCAGCCCCTGCGACGATCCGGTCGTCGGACCGGCGGTGAAGGTGTTCACGCGGCAGCATCCGGGAATCGACGTCATCGGTTACGACGGCGTGACCGACAGCGGGCAGGAAGTGCTCAATTACTGTCGGGCCGAGGGAATCAAGAACGTCGTATTGATGGGCGTCCACACCAACATGTGCGTGCTCGGCCGCTCGTTCGGCATCCGCCAGATGGTAAAGCTCGGCATGAATGTGGTGCTGGCGCGCGATCTGACCGACTGCATGTACGATCCGCGCGAGCCGCCGTACGTCAGCCACGCGCGGGGGACGGAGATCGTCATCGAGCACATCGAACGCTACTGGTGCCCGTCGATCGAGGGTGCGGACCTGATGCACGCCATTCCTGGCTCCGCCGGCCCGGCGGACGGCGCCGCGCAAACAGCCGCCAGCGAATAGACTTCGCGCCGGACCTGTTCGCGGCGTCCGCAATCCGTGCCGTGGTCTGGAGAGTCAGGTCCCGTATGGACGGAAGTCCAAGGCACGAGAGTCGTCAGCACACCGGTTCTCGCAGAAGAGTGGCGGCGGCGGCTGTCGACCCGGTATACTGAAAACCTCAAATCGCGGATCACGGGTTCAGCCAGGGGGGACTGCATGGCATCAAACCGGGCGGCCGACGTTGCGGAAGTCTTGTGGGAACTGAAACGTGCCGGCAAGCTGGCCACTCTGAGCGCCGTTGCCGAGAGAGCCGGATTCAATCCCGGCGCCGACGGCAAAGCCGTTCGCAAGTGCCTCGCGACCATTCGTCGCGAATGGTCGCACCTGGAATGGTGGCGGGTCATCGAGGATGACGGCACTGCCGAAGCCGACAGCGAGCAGGTGCAGCTCCTGCGCACACTGGGTGTGGCCTGCGGCGATGCACGCAAAGGCCAGGCTTCCCTGATGATCGACGAAGAGTTGATCATGGTCTGGGAGGCGCCGGAAGAACTGCCGGAATCCGTCACCGCGTGATCGCGGCCTGCAGACGACCCGGACGAACAACGCCACAGCGTCCGGTCTGCTCTTGCAGGATGCCCGCTGCCTTACTGCGGCAGCAGCCACTGCCAGCGCACGATCAGGACGGCCGCCAGCGCCGCCGGCGCGAGGTACAACCAGCGCCGCATCGGCGACCCCGGCGCCGCCGGTGAAACCCGTCGCAGCACGAGCACTTCGCGAAGCGTGGAGACGGTTCGCAGCAAGAGCGTTCTCGCTCCCACACTCCAGATCAGGAATGCCAGTCCGGCGCAGAAGCCGATGACGAACGTCCACAGCATCGCCAGGATGCCGTCATTGAGGCCCAGCCCGGCTCCCAGCATGGCGATCAGCTTGACGTCTCCCCCTCCCAGGTCCGGGAAGAAGACGAAGCAGGCGAGCATGATCCCGCCGCACGCCAGGAAGCCCCACACGCCGTCCTCCAGACCGGTCCAGCCGGCGGTGCCCCCCTGCAGCCCCAGCCCCAGGACGATGCCCGGATAGGTCGTCCAGTTGTAGATCTTCTGCCGTCGAAAATCGGTGACGGCGGCGACGGCGGTCAGCAGCAGCATCGCCCAGGTGGTCAGAGTCACGTCGCCGCCCGCGCTCCTGGAAGACACCAGATTCCCGCGCCGCCAGATCGATGGCCACTGGCTCGGCCAGAACGATGTACGAGATCGGGTGCCACTGGCTCTGCCAGTGCAACCAGTTCTGCACTCAGCCGTTCGTCATCACGTTGTTCCGCTGCGCTTCCAGGTCGTTCATGCCGTCGTTGAAGTAGTCCTTGATGCGCGGCCACCCGTAACGCAGCAGGAAGATCAGGATCGGAATCGCAATCGCACCGATGATCATGATCGTCTCGATGCTGACGGCGCCGCGTTCGTCGCTGTGAACGCGCTGCAGCAACCGGCGGAGCGAGGCTTGTGGCTTCATTCGAGATTCCTG
>JAEUIG010000238.1 GCA_016795125.1 Planctomycetaceae bacterium
GGGGGACCAGCCGCCTCGGAGGCATCGAATTCGCATTTGAGAACGCCGCAGCCGGCAGTTTCTCGGCAGCCTTCTCAATCAGCCACGACCAGGGACTGCTGCAGCCCGGGTCGATCGTAGCTGCCGGCGATGCGTTTCAGATCTGGGACCTCGGCTATGCCACCACGGGGGGATCCCCGTTTGACAGCGCCTTGCTGACATTGAACTACAACCCGCTGCTGGTTGACGGGAACCTCGTCGTTTACCACCAGTTCGACGGCCAGTCCGTCGCGCTCACATTGGGGATCGCGGGGAGCCTGGGACTGAACCAGTACGCCATTCTGGGCGACGGGCTCCTGCAGGTGCGCGTCTCGCACTTCTCGGAGATCGTCGTGACCGGATTGGGCGGTTCAGACCCCGATCCTGATCCCGACCCCGATCCGCAGCCCGTCCCCGAACCCTCGTCGCTGGCATTGCTGTCCATCGGCGGCCTGATCGGCGCCTTGCGGCTGCGCCGGCGGCGGGCCTCGCAGTGAGATACCGCGCGTGATCCGGTTCTCTTTCGACACACAAATCGGAATGCGACTATGTGTTCGTCGTTCAGGTCGCTGATCGCAATAGGGGTATTCGCGTACCATGCCACGTGCGCCAGCGCAGGGCTGCTGACGCCGGAATATGAGACCCAGTTGGGGACATGGCTCGGTGAATCCGCCGTCTTCGTGCCGGTGTACACCAAGACGGCCGGGGATGATTCCGCCGAATTTCACGCGTCCGTTGCGGCCTACGCCCAGACGATCACGCTGATCGAGGTGCAGATCGCCGGTTCGGATGTCTGGATGATCGTCGGCGGCTATAACCCACACAATTGGAGCGCAACCGACGGGTTCCACCTGACCCCCGCTGACTCGGATCGAAACGCCTTCATCTTCAATCTCAGCACGACGACGAAATTCGGACAGAAGCTCGGCGATCCGGCAGGCGAATATCAGACGAACAACTTGGCGGCCATTGGACCGCAATTCGGACGAGGGGCCGACCTGCTGGTCGATGGCGATCTGCTTTCAGGCTCGGCCTACAACGACTCGTACGGTCCGGATGGTCCGGGACTGACAAACATCCTGGGGCTCATCGGAACGACGGGCTTCGTCGTCGGCCAGATGGAAACGTATGCGCTCAAGATTGCCAAACAAGAGCCGCAAGATCCAAAGCCTGGCACGAAGCCTGGTACGAAACCGAAGGTGGTCCCAGAGCCATCGTCCATGGTCCTGCTGGGACTGGGCGGATTGGTCAGCGGGTTGGGTGTTGTTCGACGTCGCCGCAAGAGTTAGACCACCTGATTCGAGCGATACTCGTAGCGGTCGAGCGACGCCGGCAGCATCTCGATGCTGTAGCCGGGAGCCGTCGGCGGCATGTAGCGGCCGTTGTGCATGCGGACCGGGTGCACGAAATGCTCGTGCAGGTGCGCGGCATATTCGCACACGCGGTTTTCGAGCGATCCGCTGATGGCGATGTAATCGATCATCGCGAGGTGCTGCACGTATTCGCACAGCCCGACGCCGCCGGCGTGCGGGCAGACCGGCACGCCGAATTTCGCCGCCATCAGCTGCACGGCCAGAACTTCGTTTACGCCGCCGAGCCGGCAACTGTCGATCTGGCAAATCCCGATCGCCCCGGACTGCAGGAACTGCTTGAACATCACGCGGTTCGCGCACTGTTCGCCCGTGGCGACGCGGATCGGCGCGACGGCGTTGGCGATCCGCGCGTGGCCGAGAACATCGTCCGGACTCGTCGGTTCTTCGATGAACCACGGGTTGAACGGCGCGAGGGCGCGGACCCACTCGATCGCCTGATCCACGTCCCACACCTGGTTGGCGTCGATCATCATCCGCCGGTCCGGTCCGATTTCCTCGCGGACGATCCGGCAGCGGCGCAGGTCGTCCTGCAGGTCGCGCCCGACCTTGATCTTGAACATCGACCAGCCGTCGGCCAGGCACTTCCGGCAGAGCGCTCGCAGCTTGTCGTCGTCGTAACCCAGCCAGCCGGCGGACGTCGTGTACGCCGGATAGCCGCTCCGCTCAAGTTCGGCGATTCGCTCGGCCTTCGTCGGCTCGAGTCGCTTGAGGATCGCCACCGCTTCGTCCGGCGTGAGCGCGTCGCTGATGTGTCGGTAGTCGATGCATGCGGCGAGCTGTTCGGGCGACATCTCGGCCACGAGCCGCCACAACGGCTTCCCTTCGACTTTGGCCCACAGGTCCCACACGGCGTTGACGACAGCCGCCGTGGCCAGATGGATCACGCCTTTTTCCGGACCGACCCAGCGCAGCTGGCTGTCGCCGGCAAGCGTCCGCCAGAACGCGGCGGGATCGGCAGCGATTGACTCCAGCGTCCGGCCGACGACCAGCGGCGCGAGTGCGCGAATGCCGTGCACGCACAGGTCGTTGCCACGGCCGATCGTAAACGTCATCCCATGTCCGGCAACGCCGTCCTTCCGATCCGTCTCCAGCACGCAATACGCGGCGGAGTAGTCCGGGTCGGGGTTCATCGCGTCCGAACCGTCGAGCGTCTGCGACGTCGGAAAACGGATGTCGCGGGCAGTCAGGCCGGTGATCGTGGTGGGCATGGAGGGAAAGCGGAGAGCGGAAAGCCGAAAGCGGATGGTGGTTGGAATGGAGGAATGTACGAAGGGAGGAATGT
>JAEUIG010000262.1 GCA_016795125.1 Planctomycetaceae bacterium
CAGCAGCGTGAACCAGAACGCACTGGCGGCGACGGCCACCCAGAGAGGGAACCGCTCCGACAGATTCCGAAGGACAATCTGGCGGTACAGGAGTTCTTCGGCAAACGGCGAGCCGAATATCGCGTTCAGCCAGATTCCGGCCGTGAGATCCGTTGCATCGAATACTGCATCGGTCGAGCGACCAATGAACTGGGGAATGAACCACAGCAGCGAGACCGAGGCGCCGACGACGAGGCCGCGGCGCCAGTTCGCGATCAGCCCCATTCGGTCCGCCCAATGGCCCTGGTCGTACCTGGAGAGATAGACGAGTGACGGAATCAGGAGCAGACTCACGCGGATGACGGCGCGGGGCCAACCCCGATTGTCTCCGAACCAGTCCGGGAGGACCGTCTCCGTGCCAATGAGAAACGCGATCCAGCCACCGTTGACAATCAGGAGCAACGGCCAAAATGGCGCCCGACGGGCGATGTGTGACTTCGCCGACGGTTCACTGCTTAAGAGATGCGGCCGGTCCATCCGGCCAATCGTAGCGGCAGACTCGATTCGACCCTACGCTGAGAGGATCAACCGCCTCAGCCGCACCGCCAACGGATCGCGAAATCGCATCCAGCACCCGCCCGTTCTTTGGTTTCGAGAAACGGACATCGTGCCACAGACGACGAACGTGTTGCGGTGGCTGCGTCGGTAAAGAACAGCGCGGCGTTGGAGTTCTGCCTCCACGCCACTTCTGGCACGCTGAACGTTTGCTCCCGGCCTCGCTACAATCCGACGATGCCAGACACGCTCTACATCGTCGACACCTACTCACTTATCTTTCAGGTCTACCACGCCATCCGGCAGCCGATGCAGGGAACGCGCGGCCAGCCGACGAACGCCATCTTCGGCATCACGGGCGACCTGCAGCACCTCATCAAGGAGAAGCAGCCGACCCACCTGATCTGCGCCATGGACCACAGCGGGCCGGGTGAGCGCGAAACGCTCTATCCCCAGTACAAGGCGAACCGGTCCGCCATGCCGGACGACCTCCGGCCGCAGATTCCGGCGATCGTGGATGTGCTGAACGGTTACCGGATTCCCGTCATCGAACACGCCGGCTGGGAGGCGGATGACGTCATCGCCACGCTGGCCCGCCGTGCGGCCGAACGCGGCATGGAAGTCCGGATCGTCACCAACGACAAGGACGCCCGACAACTCATCGGCCCGCGGATCAAGCTGTACAACATCCGCAAAAAGCAGTTCATGGACGAAGCAGCCCTCCTGGAGGACTGGGGCGTCCGCCCGGATCAAGTCGTCGACTTCCAGTCGCTCGTCGGCGACAGCGTCGACAACGTCCCCGGTGTGCCGCTGGTCGGCCCGAAGAAGGCCAGCGACCTCCTGCAGCGATTCGGCACGCTGGAGGAAGTCCTCGCCCACGCCGACGAAGCCCCCGGCAAGAAGCTGCAGGAGAATCTCAAAACCTACGCTGACCAGGCCCGGCTGAGCCGCGAACTGGTCCGACTCCGCGACGACCTGCCGCTGGAGATCGACTGGGACAAGGCGTGCATCCAGGAACCGGACTGCCGCGCGCTGCTGGAACTGTTCACCGACTTTGGATTCCGCCGCTACTCCGACGAGATGCGGCTGGCGGTCAGCAAGCTCGCGCCGCCGCGACCGGACTCCAGCACGCGAACATTCGTGACGGTCGACGACGCAGAGAAGTTCGCGACGTTCCTGGCCGGCCTGCAGCAGGCACGCAGGATCTGCTTCGACACCGAGACGACCGGCATCGATCCGACGCGGGCCGACCTTGTCGGTCTCGCGTTCTGCTGGGAGCCGCACACGTCATACTACCTGCCCGTGCGCGGTCCGGCAGGCGTCGCGGTTCTCGATCAATCGGAAGTCGTCGCGGCGCTGCGGCCGATCTTCGCGGACCCTTCCCGCGAGTTCATCAACCAGAACATCAAGTACGACCTGATCGTGCTGCGACGGGCCGGCATCGAGGTGGCACACATCGGCCTCGATCCGATGATCGGCGACTACCTGCTCGACTCCGGCGCCAGGACGCACGGCCTGGACGAACTCGCCAAGCGCTACCTGCAGCGGGGGATGATCCCGATCACCGAGCTGATCGGCAAAGGCAAAACGCAGCTGCAGATGTTCGACGTAGAAGTCGAACGTGCGGCCGAGTACGCCTCGGAAGACGTCGACGTCGCCCTGCAGATCGCGGACATCATCCAGGACAAGCTCCAGCAGCAGGAACTATGGGACCTGTACTGGAATCTCGAGCGCCCGCTGATCCCCGTGTTGGCCGACATGGAATGGACCGGCATCAAGGTCGATGTCGCTGAACTGAAGCGGCAGAGCGCGGACCTCGCCGTGCGGCTCGATGCACTGATGCACGAGATTTACGAAACGGCCGGACACGAGTTCAATATCGCGTCCCCGAAACAGCTCGCGACGGTGCTGTTCGACGAACTGGGGCTGCCGGTACTCAAGCGGACAAAAACCGGGCCGAGCACGGCCGAAGACGTGCTGGAGCGGCTGGCACACAAGCATCCGCTGCCGGCGAAGATCATCGAGCACCGCCAGCTCTCCAAGCTGAAAGGCACCTACCTCGACGCTCTGCCGGCGCTGGTCAATCCGGAAACCGGGCGGCTGCACACGTCGTTCAGCCAGGTGACGGCGGCGACGGGGCGGCTGTCGTCGAGCGATCCCAACCTGCAGAACATCCCGATCCGCACCGAGGAAGGCCGGCGGATCCGCAAGGCCTTCATTCCTCACGAACCGGGGTGGAAGCTCGTGTGTGCCGACTACTCGCAGATCGAACTGCGAATGCTGGCGCACTACAGCGGCGACCGGGCGCTGGTTGACGCCTTCGAAAGCGGCCTGGACATTCACACGGCGGTCGCCTCGGAGGTCTATGGCGTCGAGACAACCGACGTGACGTCCGACATGCGGCGGGTGGCGAAGGCCGTCAACTTCGGCGTGATCTACGGGCAGACCTCGTACGGCCTGGCCGCCCTGCTGGGAATTCCGCAAGCGGACGCGGCGGACTTCATCGACGCGTACTTCCTGAAGTACGCCGGGGTGGCCCGCTTCATCGAGGAGACTCTCGACCTCGCCCACAAGCAGGGGTTCGTCACGACGATCATGGGCCGACGCCGCGAGATCAATGGCGTCCGCTCGATCCGGCCCGACAACCTGAACATCGCCGAACGGACGGCCGTCAACACCGTGATGCAGGGATCGGCCGCCGACCTGATCAAGAAAGCCATGATCTCGCTGCACGCCCGGTTGCAGCGCGAGCAGCACCCGGCCCGCATGCTGCTCCAGATTCACGATGAACTCGTCTTCGAAGCGCCGGCGGACGCCGTCGAGTCGCTGCAGTGCATCGCCCGCGAAGAGATGACCGGCGCCATCCCCCTGCACGTCCCGCTCGTCGTGGACATCAAGTCCGGCGACAACTGGCTGGACGCGAAGTGACGATTTGGGATTCAGGAAAGGATAAGCAACGGACACGAACTTCGGACTGCATGACGTTGCCTGGACGAGCCGACTCTCAACCAATTTGCAATTTGCAATGTTCAATTTGCAATTTGCAATCTTCTTTCTACCCTTTGCCCCTTTGCCGCCGCCGGACGGCGCAGTCGCCTGCGGTTCCCCGCTAAACTCCCCCTTTCGCATCGCCCCATGAAGCCCACCGTCCGCATCTGCGCTCTCGACTCCAACACTGGCCCGCATATTTCTCTGTTGGAGAACTCGGGATTTGAAGTACTGCCCGGTCATCGGACCGTGTCGGGCTGGACCGAGGAGGAAGTGGGCCAGACGATCCGCGGCGCGAGCGCGGTCATCGCCGGAGCCGAGCCGTACACGGCCCGCGTGCTCGAAGCGACGCCGGGGCTGCGGGTCATCGCGCGGACGGGAGTCGGCTTCGACGCGGTCGATCTCGCTGCCTGCGAACGGCTCGGCATCGTGCTGGTCACAACACCGGGGGTCAATCACGACTCAGTCGCCGAAATGGCGATCGCCATGATCATGGGCATCGGTCGCGGGTTCCCCCGGCTCGACATGAAAGTCCGTCGCGGCGACTGGAAGCGCGAGTTTTTCCCGCGCGTCATGGGCACCACGCTCGGCGTCGTCGGCCTCGGCCGCATCGGCCGGGCGCTCGTCAGCAGGGCGGTCGGCGTGGGGATGAAAGTCGTCGCCTGCGAGCCGTGCCCCGACCCGAAATTCTGCCGGAAGTGGAACATCGAACTCACCGACTTCGAAGGCGTTCTGAAGCGCGCCGACTACCTGTCGCTGCACAGCCCGCTCAACGCCGAGACGCAGCACATGATGAACGCACGCACCTTCAGCTTGATGAAGGCCGGATCAGTGCTGATCAACACGTCGCGCGGCGGACTGGTGGACGAGGCCGCACTGGTTGACGCGCTCAGGTCCGGCCATCTGCGAGCGGCCGGGCTGGACGTGTTCGAAGTCGAGCCGCTCCCGCTCGACAGCCCGCTGATCCAGATGGAGAACGTCATGCTGGCCGGTCACGTCGCCGGCACGGACCTCGAGGCGCGGCTCGATTCGCAGAAAATGGCGGCCGAATTGATCGTCGCCCTCAAGCGCGGCGAATGGCCGGCCCACGCCATCCAGAACAAGAAGCTCACGAGCGCCTGGCGCTGGTAGCCGCCCCGCCAATCCGCTCCCATCCACGCTTGCGGTTTCGCAGCCTACTCCGCCACGCCCGCATCTTTCCCATACACGACGTTCCACCAGCCGTACCGCTGCGCTTTCGACGCATCTTCCTCGGACCTGGGCAGCAGGTACCCGAGCACGGCGGCTGTGACCACCGTCACCGAATAGGGGACGACAGTGGAGTAGGCGATCGACGGAGTGACGTCCTTGTCGATCAGCACGTCCCACCACGCCCACAGGATGCTGACGAGCAGTCCCGCCAGTGCGGCCGGGACGACGGCCCGCGTCGAGCTGCGGGGCAGGAACATGCCGACAAAGAACATGCCGGCCAGCGGCCCCAGAAACAGGTTGAAGAACTTGGGCATGATGTCGACGATGGTCAGCTCCCGCGCCGTGACGATGTAGTTCACCACGTAGGCGAACAGCGTCACCAGCAGCGTGACGGCGAATGTCATCGCGCGGGCGAACTTGAGATTGGCTTCCTTGGCTTCGGCGGTCGCCTGCTTGCGGTTCGGCAGCAGGTCCTGCGAGATCACAGCCGCGATCGCGTTCGCCCCGGATTCCAGGGTCTGAATCGCATCGCACAGGAACGCCGAGACGATCAGACCTGCACAGCCCGCGGGCAACCGGGTGCCGAGAAAATGCGGGAACAGCTTGTCGGCCATTTTGTCGGCCGTCTGCCCGGCCGGTAGCTGGCCGGAATGATTCAGGTAGTAGGCGAGCAGCGCCAGGCCCGCCAGCGACATCAGCGTGGCCATGGTGATGTCGACGCCCATGTTGATGAAGTAACTCTTGCGGGCTGCCTGGACCGAGCCGGTCGCAAAGTACCGTTGCAGCACGACCTGGTCGGAGCCGTGCGTGCAGATCGTCCAGAAGAACGTATTGACGATCGCCGTCACCACGGTGAAGCGGACGGTGACGTCAAAGCTGAACCACTCCAGCGAGGTGTGCGTCTGCCGATAGTTGGCCGCCGTGCTCCACCAGTCCGCAGGACCAGTCCCGTCGATGTACACCACGTAGCCGATGGCCAGCAGCACTCCGGCCAGCAGCAGCAGGCACTGGAGCACGTCGACCCATACGAGCGCCTCCATCCCGCCCATGGCGGTGTAGACGGCGGCCACGATGCCGATCATGCCGACGCACCAGAGCATGTCGTCGCCGGGGAGCCATGCCCAGTCCCCCCCTTTGATCTGCATCAGCGCCGTCGACGCCGCAAACACCACGACGCTCATCCAGCCCAGCCGCAGAAACATGAACAACCCGCCCGCCATGAATCGCACGGGAGGGCTGAAACGGCGTTCGAGGTACTCGTAGGCGCTCGTCAGCCGCAGCCGCATGAAAAACGGCACCCACACGAAGGCAATGACCAGAAAGCTGAGCGGCAGCGAGGCCTGGCCGAGGAACATGCCGATGCCGCGCTTGACGATCTCCCCCGGATTGCCCAGGTACGAGATCGTCGAGAACAGCGTCGCCAGGATGCTGAGACCGACGGCGATGAACGGGATGCGCCGCCCGCCGACGAAGAAGTCTTCGGTGGACGTCTGCTTTCTGCTGAACCAGACGGCAATCCCGAACGTCAGCAGCAGATACGCGACAATCGCCGCATAGTCGAGCCCCTGCAGGCCGCCGGGAAGTTCTGCAGCCGTTTCGTCAGCGGCGAGGACAAACAATATACCGGCTCCGGATAGCGGTCGAGTTTCGAGTCAGTCGCAAGCCGTCGCATTGTGCCCGGAACGACGTGACGAACGCAACCGGGCACGCCGGGTTCTCAGGTTCATCCGGGACGTGGCGCCGGCCTCGCACAATAATCGTACTTCTCCGTCCATGGAGACTTGTCACCCGCGCCAATCTCTGCAGAGAAAGGAAGTTCACCACGGAGTCCACGGAGGACACGGAGAAAGAACGTTCAATTCCCCTTTCTTCTCCGTGGTCTCCGTGGACTCCGTGGTGAATCTGTCGCTGCGGATCACTGTTTGGCTCGGGATTCCTCCGGTTGACAATGATTGAAGTTCAGTCCTTTCAAGGGGGCGTTGCCTGTACCCTCAATCGTTGTGGAAAACCGGTGGCGCGCCCTGAAGAATCAGCAGCTCGGCGAACACGCGTGGTTGCAATCGTCACGCGGGTTGCCGAAGATCAGCCGGTCGCAAGGGCCGAATATCGACCACTTACCGCTTTTGCGCCCACTTCCTTCGGCCCTCCTGCGTAAACGTGCCGTGCTGACGTTTCCCCGCTTCTCCGGCGGATCGACCCGCGAACCGACATGAGCGCCACTCCCGTTCCCGGAACGAGCGTCCGGCCGCTCTCTCTCGACGACGTCATTCTGCTGAATGACGAAATCCAGGGTTTGATCGCCGCCGGGATTCCGCTGCACGCCGGACTGAGTGGATTCGCGTCGCGCGTCGGCGGCAGCCTGCGCCAGTTTTCGCGGCGACTGGAAGATCGACTGGCCGCGGGCGTTCCGTTGGGGGACGCGCTCCAGGCCGAGTCGGCCGCGCTGCCGGGCGAGTATCGCGTGCTGCTGGCCGCCGGCATGCGCAGCGGCCGGTTCGATGCCGCGCTGGCCAGCCTCGCCGAGTACGCCGCCAGCCTGCGCGATCTGCGTTCGAGCCTGCGACGGGCGATGATTTACCCGGGAGTCGTCTGCGGGCTGTCGTATGCCATCCTCGCCGCAGTGTTCATGTTCCTGGTGCCCGAACTTCTCAGGAACATCGAATCGCTCAACCTGCACCACGGGGTTTGGTATTCGGCGCTGACCGCGATGCAGCGCAGCGTGAAGTTCTGGGGACCCGGCATCCCCGCCATTCTGTTCCTGATCTGGTTCGCGACGGTCTGTTCGCAGTGGACGACGAATGGAAACGCCACGACCTCATCCGAGCGCTATCTGGGATTCTGGCAATGGATTCCGGGAGTCGGCGGCGCGCTGCGTGCCGCACATTGGTCACGGTTTGCGCACCTCCTGGCAATGCTGGTGGAAGCGGATGTTCCGTTTGCCGAGGCCGCTCGTCTGTCTGCGGCGGCCATCGGCGATCGCCGGCTGGAGATTGAAATCGAACGTGTGGCCGCTCAGTCATCCGGCGGCGAGTCGCTGAGCGCAGTCCTGAGCCACCGGTCCGGCGTGCCGCCGATGCTGCGCTGGCTGATGACTCGGGGAGAGCGGGAATCGCAGCTCGGTCCCACGTTGCGCGAAGCGGCCGCCCAGTATGCCCAGCGCGCAGCCATCCGCGCCGAGCTCGTCCAGAAATTCCTGCCGATGGCGATGGTGGCGCTGGTTGGCGGCGGCATCACGCTCATCTACGCCCTCACGATCTTCATCCCGTTGACGACGATCTGGCGCGGCCTCGGCACGTCAGGCTGATTGAACTCGCAGAGAATCCGATCACCGCATCGCGGACACTCACATCCGGAACTTCGACATCCAGGTCTCGCGCTACGTTTCATGATCGCGCCGCTGACGCCCTTTCCCGACGACACTCGCCACGCCCGACTCGGCGCCGCCGACCAGGTCGTGCAGGTCGTCGCGCAGGCGGCCTCGGCGGGACTGCCGCTGGCGGACGCCATCGAAGCGTACTGCGACGAGTTCCCTGCCGCGCGTGCCGGCTGGACACTGCGCCAGTTGAGCGGGAAACTCCGGCAGGGAATGCCTCTCGACGAGGCGGTATCGGCAATCCCCGCACTGCCCGAATACACCAGCGGCCTGATTCAGGCAGCCTCCGCGTCCAACCGGTTGGCGCTGGTGCTGGAGCAGCACCTGTATGCCGCGCGGCGCATGAGCAGTATCCGCTGGCGATACTGGTTCAGCACGATCTACCCGCTGGTGCTGCTGGCGGTCGCCTTCGTCGTGATGACGCTGATTCTGACCGTGTTCGTGCCGCAGATTCGAGTGATCTTCATCGACTTCGGGATTCCGCTGTCGGGGCCGACTCTCGCCACGCTCGCCGTCTCGGAATGGCTGCTGGGCATGGGGCGCAAGTGGCCGTTCCTGCTGTTACTGGCCTTGTTGCTGACAGCCGTGTGGAGTGTGCGGTTCCTTCCCGGCCGTTCCTCGCGGATGCGGCTCTGGCAGCATGTGCCGTTGTTCGGCGCGGCGTCCCGCAGTGTGGGGCTCTCCGAATTCTGCTCGCTGCTGTCGCTGTTGATCGAGTGCCGGATGCCGCTGCCCAGGGCGCTGCGGCTGACGGCCGGAGCACTGCGGGATCCCAACCTTGCCGAGGGGAGCCGCAAGCTGGCCGAACAATGCGAACAGGGGCTGCCCCCCGACCAGGAAGTCGCGTACCTCCCGCACTTTCCGGACTCGCTGGCTCCGTTGTTCCGCTGGGAAGGGCGCCCGGACGCGTTTGTAAGCGGGCTGCGCTCCGCCGCAGAACTGCACGCGGCGCAGGCCCGCGTCCGCACCTGGCTGGCCGCGGCGCTGTTCCAGCCGATCAGTTTGCTGATCGTGGTGCTGCTGGTCGGAGGCGTCACCCTCACGATCTTTCTGCCGCTGATCGAATTGTTGAAGGCTTTGACATGATCTGTTGAGGATCGTCCGTCGTGGAAATCCTGGTCACCACCCTGATCGTGCCGTTCCTCGGCGCGCTGCTGCTGCTCGCCGAGTGGCAGTCGCGCATCGCGTACGGACGCACGTCGCGCGGGAACTGGCGGCTCGTGCTGCGCGGCTGCGCGATCGCGCTGCTGCCGGTCGTCGCCGGCATGGTCTGGCACGCACTCGTCCGACTGACGAACGAATCGTGGATCTATCAGGCGATCCCCTCCATCGTTCGCCTGCTGATGATCGTCGCGGCCGCCCGCGCCGCGTTTCGTGCGTGGCAGATTGGACTGATGGGCGACTATTTCACCGCCGAACCCGCGGCGATGCTGCGGCAAACGCGGCCGCGCGACGAACTGCGCCTGTGCGCCTGGATTCTCACCTGCTTTCCGCTGCTGTGGGCGACCGTCCCCGCACTCCTGCTGGTCGCGCCCTTCCTGTTCGTTGCGGCGCTGATGCGGATGTCGCAGCGCGTCGAGCGGACGCGATTCCTGTGGACCCTCGCAATTGCCGTCGAACATGGCATGGACCTGCCGGCCGAGGTCGAAGCGTTCGGGGGCGGCGCACGGTGGCGCACGAAGGAGCGGTACATGGCCCTGGCCGGCCGCCTGCGCGACGGCGCCCGGCTCAGCGACGCGCTGGCGACCGACGGCCTGCTGACCTCCGCCGAGATCATTGCCGCCGTCCGCGTGGCCGAGCAGACCGGTTCGCTCGTCGCAACCCTCCGCGCGGCGGCCGCCCGGCACCAGACCGCCCTGTGCAACACCCCCGGAGACCGTTCGGTCATCACGCTGATCTGCTACTGCTGGTTTGTGCTGGTCGTGATGTCCGCCATTACGTCGTCCCTGGCATACTGGATCGCGCCGAAGTTCGAAGAAATCTTCAAGGACTTCGGCGTGGAGATGCCGTTGCTGACCGCGCGACTGTTCGACATGTCCGCCAGTTCGGTCACCATTTTTCTGCTGATCATTCCCCTCCTCGTGGTGCCCGCAGGGATTCTGGTGCTGCTGACGACGAGATCGGTCGACGACACCGCCGCATCGGCGTGGGGACCGCTGTCGCGCATCTATCCACGACGCGATGCGCCCGGCGTGCTGCGCTGGCTGGCGCTGGCGGTCGCCGGAGGACGCCCCCTGAGCGCCGTCATCTCCGATGTCGCCGAGCGGCAGCCCAATCGCGGGTTGTCGCTGCGGCTGCAGCGCGCGGCACACGCCATGAACGCCGGCGAACCGCCCTGGCAGGCGCTGTCCGATGAACACTTCCTGTCGCGCCGCGAGGTCGCCGCCGTCCAGGCCGCCGACCGGGCGGGCAACGCACCGACGGCGCTCAACGCCATTGCCGATTCCATCGAACGCACGCATGTCCGGCGGACGCTCCTCTGGATCGAATGGCTGCGGCCGACCGTGATGCTGGTGTTCGGCGGCCTCGTGGGCATTTACTGTCTCGCCTACTTTCTCCCCGTCATCGCACTGCTCTGGCACGCCATCCGACAAGCATGACGATCGCACCACACCACCCCGGCAACCAGCTACGGCGCGTCGCCTCGCGCCGCGGCGCCCTGCTGCTCGAACTGGTCGCCGCCGTCGCGCTGTTCAGCGTTACGCTGACGCTCGCCGTGCCGGTCGTCACCGCGGTGGCGGCGATCCGCGAACAGTCGCAATGCCGCCAGCTCGCGAACATCGAGCTGGGCAACGTCATGGAACGCATCGCCGCCCGGCATCGCGCAGGTGAGGCGGTTTCAGCGGCAGCCTCATCCACCACGCTGAACCCCGCGACGGCCGAGGTGCTGGACGCGGCCCAACTGTCAATCGCCGTCGCCGGCTGGGACGACGTCCCGCAGGGAGTTCACGTCACGGCGAGCTTGACCTGGCAGAACGGCGAAGGCCTGCCGGCCGCGCCCGCCGAACTGCATGCGTTCTTCGTCGATCCAACCGCGCCGGAGACTCTGCCATGAACGTCTCCGCACGCCCGAGCACTGACGACCGCCGCCGATCTTCGCCGCGTTCCGGCATGTCGCTCATCGAGATGGTCACGGTCTTCTCCGTGCTGGCCATGCTGATGAGTTTCGGCGTGGTGCTGATTGGCCTGCTGCTGCGCTCCGACACCGCCGGTCACGAAGCGGTCGCGTTCCAGCTGTCGATCGAACGCCTCGCGCGGCAGTTTCGCGCCGATGCGCATCTGGCGCACAGCGCCGCGTTGCAGGGGGACCATGGCCATGCCTTGCAGCTGGAACTGAACAACAACTCCCACGTCCTGTGGACGGTGTCCGGTCCGGTGGTGCAGCGGGAACTGCAGCGCGACGACAGCCGAGTCACCTACGAAGCCTACCGTGTTCCGGAGGGGGAAACCGTGCTGAGCGTCGATGCAGCGGGCGGCTGCATTCAGCTGCATCGCCGGCAACCGTTCGCATCGCTGACGGACGACACGACCGACGCACGGCCGAAGCCGCAACTCGAACTGCAGATCGTGGCGGCACTCGGGATTGGTCTCGTGAAGACGCCGGACGCCGCCATTGTCGAGCCACCGGCCGGAGACGCCAACTGATGACGCCTCAACGAGCTGCCATTCCGCCGCTTCAGCCCGGGCCGCGCCAAGGCGCCGCTCTGGTGGTCGCCCTGATCTGTCTGCTGCTCGTCAGCATGCTGTCGGCCGTGCTCATCAGAACCGCGCTCGCGCAGCGGGATCAGCTCCAGCGGGATGCCTGGCAGTTGCAGGCGGAATGGCTGGCTCAGGCGGGCCTGGAACGGGCGCTGGTGCGACTCGGCTCGGATCCGGCTTACACCGGTGAAACCTGGCAAACCGCCGCAGGCGACGGGAAGCCGATCGGCCGCGTCGACATCACAGTGGCGGCGGCCGACGACGGAGCCGGCGGGCGATTGCTGAAACTGAGCGTCAATGTCCCGGACGACCCGGTCAATCGCGCGCACGTCGAGCGTGAGGTATTACTGCCGGATTCCTCCATCAACGGCGAGGAACCGGGCGTAGGTCAACAGGCTGCGCGGCGCCCGCGCGGTCGGGAGCAGGCGAGCTGATGATGCCACAACGACGCGGGTTTACGCTCATCGAACTGCTGATGGTGGTGGCAGTGATCGCAATTCTGATCGCGCTGCTGCTGCCGGCGGTGCAGCAGGCGCGGGAAGGCGCGAGAAGGATGCAATGCCGCAACAACCTGTGCCAGCTGGCATTGGCCCTGCATAACTACCATGCCACGTACCGCGTGCTGCCCCCGGGATGCGTCAACGAAACCGGCCCGGTGCGGTTCGGCGTTGTCACGGATAACCACTTCGGCTGGCTCGCTCAAATCCTGCCGCAGCTTGATGAGGTCAATTCCTGGCGGCAGATCGACTTCACCAAAACCTCCTATCAGCAGGTCCTGCTGTCCGCCCCCCCCATGCTGGGCTGCCCGTCGGTGCCCGGCCCGGGACCATCGTATGCCGCCTGTCACCACGACGTGCCCGCCCTGATCGATGTCGACAATAACGGCGTGATGTTCCTGAACAGCAGCGTGCGCCTGCGCGACATCACCGACGGCAAGTCCTACACGCTGCTGACAGCCGAGTGCCTGGCAATCGGCGTGGGCTACTGGTTTCAGGGAACCGACGGCATGTTGCGGCACTCGGGGAGCGGCGTCGACAGCCCCGGAACCGTTGACATGGAGGCCTACTACCTGGAGTTGACCCGCCGCAGTGCGGACCTGGCCCGCCAGGGCGACGAGGAGCCGGCCGACGAAGGTGACGAC
>JAEUIG010000263.1 GCA_016795125.1 Planctomycetaceae bacterium
CGTCCGCATTTCGGACGAGTTGCGGCAGGTCATCGTCGGCCAGGACCAGGTCATCCGCGAGTTGATGATCGCGCTGCTGACCGGCGGGCATTGTCTCCTCGTCGGCGTTCCCGGCCTCGCCAAGACCCTGATGGTACGCTCGCTGGCCGACACGCTCGCGCTCAGTTTCAGCCGCATCCAGTTCACGCCGGACCTGATGCCGGCCGACATCACCGGAACCGAGGTGATCCAGGAAGACCGCACGAGCGGCTCGCGCGCGCTCCGGTTCCTGCCCGGACCGGTCTTCGCCAACGTCGTGCTGGCCGACGAGATCAATCGCACCCCGCCGAAAACCCAGGCCGCATTGCTCGAGGCGATGCAGGAGCACCAGGTAACCATCGGCGGGCAACGGCACCTGCTGCCCGAGCCGTTCTTCGTCCTGGCCACCCAGAACCCGATCGAGCAGGAAGGGACATACCCGCTGCCGGAGGCGCAGCAGGACCGGTTCATGCTCGATGTCCGCATCGACTATCCGACCATCGACGAAGAATTCCAGGTCGTGCGCCGCACGACGGGCGGCCCGCTGACTTCCGTGAAGGCGGCGCTGGCGGCGGGTGAGCTGGCCGACTTGCAGCGGACCGTCCGAGCGATGCCCGTCGCCGACCATGTCATTCAATTCGCACTGCAACTGACCCGCGCAACCCGCGCGGGACGCGGGACGGCCCCGGAGTTCATCGACCAGTACCTCCGCTGGGGCGCCGGCCCGCGCGCCAGTCAGGCGCTGGTTCTCGGCGCGAAGGCGCATGCGGCGCTGTCCGGCCGGGAATTTGCCGCGATCGACGACGTTCGCGCGGTTGCATTGCCGGTTTTGCGACATCGCCTGATCGCCAACTTCAGCGCCGAGTCCGACAAGCTGACGACCGACGACATCATCCGCCGCCTGATCGACGACCTCCCGGATCAAGGGGCGCCGGGCGGGCTGCAGGGCATTGCGAAGCTCCTGCACAAATAGCTTTTTGTCGGATGCTGCGAATTGCGCACTTGTTCGCGGGCGCGCGATGGTTCAAGATGGAGGTGCGCGGCCTGACTTCTCCATTCGCCGGTTCCTGCGGCGCTGAGTGCCGATGTTTCCCGTTTTCGCATCGCGAACGTCCCAGACCGCCCGAACGGCCGGCCCCGGACTCCTTGAAGCCTGTGTCTGGATTCTCTGCCTGCTGTTCGCGCAGGCTCTCGCCGCCGCCGCCTGCATCCTGCTGCTGGTCGTTTCCGCCTACGGCCGCTGGCCGAACGACGCGGAGGCCGCCGTCAACCTCCTGCTGGACATCAACCTCGACTCGGACTTCATGCTGATCGGCGTCGCGCAGCTCGGCGCCCTGTTTCTGATCGTGCCGGCAGTGCGGCTGAGGCTGGGGAGGAACTTCCGCGAACGACTCCAATGGCGCCGTCCGGATACGCGCATGCTCCTGCTGACGGTCGGCGCCGTCGTGCCGCTGGCGGTCCTGTCGCGGCGGCTCTTGGACGTGGCCGTCATTCAATGGCAGCATTTCTCCGCAGGGGTGCCCGCTCTTCAGCAGCTCAATGACGCGAACGCCCTGGAAGCCATCGCCGACCGAACGGCCGGCGTGCCGTTCGCCATACTGGTCATCGCGCTGGCCCTGGGCCCCGCGCTGGGCGAAGAGATCATCTTCCGCGGATTGATCGGTCCCGGCCTCATCCGCCGCTGGGGCGTATGGGCCGGCGTCGTGATCACCAGCGTGCTGTTCGCCGGCGTGCATGGGTTTCCGCCGCACGCCATCGCGACGCTGCCGCTGGCGTTCTTCCTGCACTATGCCTTGTTAAAAACCGGCAGCCTGTGGACGCCGATCGTCCTGCATTTCCTCAACAATTCTCTGGCGGTGGCGATGCTCAAGTTCCCGCTGCTGACACGCTTGCCGGACTCGCCGATGGTGGTTGCCGCCGCGGCTTTGTACGTGCTGGCGGTGGCGTCGCTGCTGGGAACAACGGCGCACCGGGACCTGGAGGCTGCCACGGTCGAGGCGGACGGGGGATGGCCGTGGCGTCTGCGGTGGTTCGACGCGGTCGCGGGGGGCTGCATCGTCGCCTTTACGACGACGTTCGTCTGGTCGGCCATCGCCGGGTAGTCGCGGATCCGGCTGGGGAGGGAAGTTGGTGAATTCGCCCTCTGGCGTTCTGGAGTCGCGAGAAATCCGGAACGATCGAATTGACATTCGAAGACAGGCGACTACAATCTCCTGCAACTGAGACTCAGTCTCAATAGTGCAGCAAGCGATTTCGCTCCGCCTTGGGAGCTGTGGACAGCAGCCGTCGTAACCGCGGCCGCTGACCCTGCGCCAGCCACGCTCGTTCACGTTGAGGCCGCATGGGCGCGCCTCCGTCACCGATCACTCCTGCACTGGAGCTGGCTATGTTGCACCGTCGTTCGCGTCGTCGCGCGTTCACACTGATCGAACTGCTGGTTGTCATCGCGATCATCGCGATTCTGATTTCCCTCCTGCTGCCGGCCGTGCAGCAGGCGCGCGAAGCGGCCCGTCGCACGCAGTGCACCAACAACCTCAAGCAGATCGGGCTTGGCGTTCACAACTACCATGACGTCTTCCTGACGTTCCCGCAGTCGGAAGCCGGCGGGACCGGCACGCTCGGGCGTGCCAGCGCCTTCGCCTCGATCCTGCCGTATCTCGAAGCGACGAACATCTACAACCAGTACGATTTCAACCGCGGCAACAGTGAGACCCTCAACCAGGTGGCCGTCTCCCAGCGGATCACCACCTACCTGTGTCCCACCGCGACATTTCCGCGCGCCGTCCCCATCGCCGGCTGCGACGCCAATAACCGCGCCCCCGGCACCTATGCCTTCTCGACCGGTACCGGAGATTCCTGGGGTCTGGCACTCGGCGGCACAGAAAAGCACAACGGCGTCATCGTCCACCCTCTCCAGGGGGTCACCCGCATCCGGGATGTGGTCGACGGCACTTCGCTGACTCTGCTGGCGGGCGAGTCCGACTGGAACCTCCAGGACTACCTGTTCACCAGCGGACCGTGCAGCGGACAGGTGCGGGGCGGATTCACCTACTGGTCGTCTCCGTATCCGCTGGCCACGGCGTTCACGACGCGAGCGCCGTTCAATCCGAAATCCGGCGGTTCCGCGGTGCTTGACCGGTTCCGCAGCGATCACCCGGGGATGGTGAACTTCTGCCTGTGCGACGGCTCAGTGCGTGCGATCAGCGAGAACATCGATCAGGCCACGCTGAATTCACTCGGAACCCGCGCCGGCGGCGAGATCATCGGGGAATTCTAGAGGCAGGATCAATGAACAATTCATCACCCTTCCGAGCGCCGTTTCTGGTGCTGTTTGCGCTGTATCTTGCGAGTTGCAGCGGAGAGACCGGGCCGCACCGCGTCGCGGCGCATGGCACCGTGAAGCTCGACGGCGAGCTGCTGGAAGCCGGACAGATCCGGTTTGTTCCCAGCGGCGAGACGAGCGGTCCCGGAGCAGCAGCGCTCATTCTGCACGGAAAATATGCTTTCACGGAGCTGGACGGCCCAATCGTCGGGACGCACCGGATCGAGATCGAAGCCACCGACCACCTCGGATTCGCGATCGACGACGAACAGGCGTTCGCCAGGTTCGCCGAGTCGGGCGGCGCGCGCGACAAGGCACGAACCCGGAATCCGGTGCCGCCGCAGTACAACCGCCAGTCCACGCTGGAGCGCACGGTCGAAGCCGACAAGCAGCCGCTGTTTGATTTCAACCTCGAGCCGGTGGCGACGGCACAGACGTCGCACTGAGCCGGCACACTTCACGTTCACGAGTTCGACTGCACCAAGGATCACCGAATGACCACGTTTCGAAACTTACTGGCGGCGCTCATCGTTGCCGCGGCGACCAGCTCCCCGGCATTTGCGCACTTTCCGTGGATCGTCCTGACGCCGGAAGAACGGCCGACGCAGGCCGCGGTCTACTTCGGCGAGTCGGCCGCGCCGGATGACCCCGAACTGCTCGACAAGATCGCCCACTCTCAGGTGCACCTGCTGACTGGTTTCCGCAGCGAGCCGCGCAAGCTGGAACTGACGAAGTCCGAGGACGCCCTGGTCGCCAGCCTCGGCGAAGGGGTCAACGGCGGCACGGCCGTACTCAATCTCGAGTACGGCGTCCTCTCCCGTGGGGGGGCGGCGTTCCTGCTCATGTACTACGGCAAGGCCTATGCCTCAGCGCTCCCCGGCTCCTGGCGCGCGGTCGACAAGACGGACCTGCTGCCGCTGGAGGTCACTCCGCGGATCGACGGCTCGCAGGTGGTGCTGCACGTAACGTGGCAGGGGAAGCCGGCGGCCGGCGCGGAAATGAACGTCGGCGGTCCGGGCCTCGATGACAACCTCACCGGCACGACCGACGACGCCGGCGACTACCACTGCGAACTGCCCGCGTCCGGCCTGTTCTCGATCCGCGCGCGGCTCGTCGAAAAGGCCGGCGGCGAACGCGAAGGGCAGAAGTTCGACGAAACACGCCACTACTCAACCCTCTCGCTCAACTATCTCAAGCCCTCGATCACGACGGCCGAGCATTCCTGGCCCGCACTGCCGCGCGGCATTACGAGCTTCGGCGGGGCGGTCGCGGGAGACTGGCTGTACGTTTACGGCGGCCACTTCGGGGCGGCGCATTCCTACTCCATCGAAGGGCAGTCCAACGAGTTCCGCCGTCTCAACCTCGCTCAGCCGACGGAATGGGAAGTGCTTCCCGGCGGTCCGAAAGTGACCGGCCTTGCGCTGGTCGCTCACGGCGGCAAGGTCTACCGGATCGGCGGCTTCACGGCGCTCAACAACGAAGGCGAAGATGACAAGCTCGTCTCGCAGGACAGCGTCGCCCGGTTCGATCCGGAAACGCAGCAGTGGGAGGACCTGCCCTCGCTGCCGGCCGGGCGTTCGTCGCTCGATGCAGCGGTCATCAGCGACACGATTTACGTGGTCGGCGGCTGGAACCTGCAGGCCAATGCCGACGAGCAATGGCACGACACGGCCCTCAAGATGGACCTGTCGGCGAACCAGCTGAAGTGGGAGCCGATTGCCGACCCCGGCTTCCAGCGGCGCGCGGTCTCCGTCGCGGCCTGGGACGGCAAGCTGTATGTGATCGGCGGCATGCAGCCCTCCGACGGCACCACGACCCGCACCGCGATTTACGATCCGGCGACCGATTCATGGAGCGAGGGGCCGCAACTGCTCGGCGGCGGCATGGACGGCTTCGGCACGTCGTCGTTCGCATCAACCGACCGGCTGACGGTCACGACCATGTCCGGAGCGATCCAGCAGCTCGGCGACAACGGCCAGTGGGAGTTCGTCGGCCAGCTGAAGGAGCCGCGGTTCTTCCATCGCCTGCTGCCGTGGCGGAACGACCTCGTCGTCGTGGGCGGGGCCGACATGGGGGCCGGCAAGCGGCTGGACCTCGAGCGCATCCCGGCGCATCAATAAGCGTCAGCACGATCTGAGCGTACGCAGCCAGCGATCCGGACGACTCCCGCGTCCGGGTCGCTGTTGCTGTTTGCAGCGGCCGGCTTCACCCGCGCGGCGCGATGCGATCAATTCCCATCCAGGGACGCAGCACTTCGGGAACGAGCACGCTGCCGTCGGCCTGCTGATGGTTCTCCAGCAC
>JAEUIG010000401.1 GCA_016795125.1 Planctomycetaceae bacterium
TGGACAATCAGATTTCCGATCTCCAGTCTCAGCTGGCCGACCTGTCCCGTCGCCTGTCAGCAACGGAGCAGCAGCTCCAGACGGCGGGCCGGACGCTGAAGCGCAGCCGCATTGTGGGTCGCGCCATTGTGGTCCTTGCCGTCGGCGCTCTGGTTGGACTGGGCACCCTGGAATCGAGTCCGGCCGCGCCGCCTGCCGGCGTCCCGGCAGCCGCCAGCCTTGCAGCTCGTGTGTCGGCACTAGAAGCCAAGACGGCCGCCATCAGCGTCGTCGGGAGCAACTTCATCATTACCGGTATGAACGTCCATCTCCTCGACGGCTCCGGCGCCACCGAGAGCGACTCCGGCCTGGGCAACCTGACGATCGGTTACAACGCGTCTCGCGCGGAAATCGAGGAACCGGACATTCGCACGGGAACCCACAACCTCATTCTGGGTGACTGGCACAATTACTCGGGCTTCGGCGGAATCGTGGCAGGCGCCGAAAACGAGATCAGCGGCGACTACTCCGTGGTGACTGCCGGCGCCGGAAACATTTCCAGCGGCTTCTGCTCATCCGTCAGCGGCGGATCAGGCAATGACGCGACCGGCACCTTTTCGTCGGTCAGCGGAGGCCGCGCCGGCGTCGCCAGCAACCTCGACGCTTCGGTCAGCGGCGGCAACGCCAACACTGCCAGCGGCACGTTCGCATCCGTCAGCGGCGGCGAACTCAATATCGCCAGCGCCACATCCTCGACGGTCACCGGCGGCCTGAACAACGAGGCGTCCGATTTCAACACGACCGTCAGCGGCGGGCGCAACAATCTCGCCAGCGGCAATCAATCGACGGTCAGTGGCGGGCGCGACAATGAATCTGCCGGTACGTCATCCACCGTCGGCGGCGGACGCAGTCGGATCGCGACCGGTGAAGACGACTTTGTCGCGGGCTCGATCGCAGAGGACAATTGACGAATCCTACGCATTGTCGGGCATGTCTTTTAGGACGGTGCCGAAAGTGCAATGATGGACCTCCCCGCCAGGGCCGTTCACGGCCCTGGCGGGCATCACACCTTCGTCGCACCGCTTCTGAATCCGCCTGATGCCCCGCATTCTTTCAATCTCCGGTCTCCGCGGCGTCGTCGGTGACGGCCTCGACCCGGAGTATGTCACGCGTTTCGCCACCGCGTTCGGCACGTTGTGCAATGGCGGAACGGTCGTCGTCTCGCGCGACGGTCGCAGCACCGGTCTGCTGCTCAAGCACTCCGTGCTGGCGGGCCTGCTCGCCACAGGCTGCAAGGTGATTGACGCCGGAATCGCCACGACGCCGACATGCGGCGTGCTGGTGACTGAACTCAAGGCCGCCGGCGGCCTGCAGATCACGGCCAGTCACAATCCGAGCGAATGGAACGGCCTCAAGCCGTTCTCTCCGTCCGGGTCGGTCTTTGATGCGGCGCAGGGACAACGGCTCATCGGCCTGCTGGAGTCGGGCAAATTCGCCTCTCGTTCCTGGGATGCGATTGGTTCCGTGGAAACGATCGACGATCCGGCCGGGCCGCATATCGAGCGAGTCCTCAAACTCGTGGATGTCGACGCCATCCGCCGCCGGCAGTTCAAGGTGGTCCTCGACTGCAACCACGGTTCGGGCGGGGTCGCGACACCTGGTTTGCTGAAGAAGCTGGGCTGCGTGGTGCATGTCAGCGGACACGTCCCTGACGGAAGGTTTGAGCACCCTCCCGAGCCGCTGAAGGAAAACCTGACCGGCCTGTGCGACTCCGTCCGTAATCTCGGCGCGGACGTCGGCTTCGCCCAGGACCCCGATGCTGACCGGCTCGCGATCGTGGATGAACGCGGCGAGTACATCGGCGAAGAACTCACGCTTGGTCTCGCCGCGGATTTCGTGCTCTCCCGCCGGCCGGGGCCGTTTGTGGTCAACGGGTCCACAAGCCGGATGAATGCCGACATCGCCGCCCGGCACGGCTGTGACTTTCGGCGCAGCTACGTGGGCGAGGCGCACGTCGTCGCGATGATGCAGTCAGTCGGCGCAGTCCTTGGGGGAGAAGGCAACGGCGGCGTCATC
Source organism: Planctomycetaceae bacterium (assembly GCA_016795125.1). Classification (GTDB taxonomy): domain Bacteria; phylum Planctomycetota; class Planctomycetia; order Planctomycetales; family Planctomycetaceae; genus JAEUIG01. The sequence continues at coordinate 2,056 of JAEUIG010000401.1, forward strand.
GAGCCGCGGGTCGGTTTTGTCCGCGACAGCTTCGTGTCGATGGCGTACGTCCTCGCCGGACTCGCCGAACGCGGCGGCAAACTGTCCGACTGGGTCGCCACCCTGCCCCGCTACGAAATCGTCAAGGACAAGCTCATCTGCCCGCGAGAACGCGTTACCCAGGCCTGCGACGCCCTGCGACGCACCTTCGCCGACGCTCGCGCCGAGGAGGGAGACGGACTGCGTCTCGACTGGCCCGATCGCTGGGTCCAGGTCCGCGCCAGCAATACGGAGCCCATCCTGCGCGTGATCGCCGAGGCCCCGGACGCGCAGATCGCCCGCAAACTGTGCCAGTCGGCGATGCAAGCCGTGCGGTCCGCGGTCGGGGAATAGCGAGGGCCTCGGGTGGCCCAGACGCTCGCGTCTGGGCGGCGCAGCCGCAAGAGGCCGTTCCAGGACACTTCAACACAAGCGCCGTGCAACATCCACAAGCATCGTCGTACTCGTTTTGTCATTCCGCCAACAACGACGCCTATTTCGCAGCCTTCCCGCGAACATACACACGGCGACGCTTGCGTTCCGGAATGTGCGCTGCGTCGGGTGTGGCGGGCGCGCTGACAACTGGCTCCGGGGCACCGACCAGCGCATCGCCGACGTTGGTGGCGTCCAGTCGTGCGGTCCCCTGAGCCGCGTACTCCGGCGACAGGTCGCAACCCAGAAAATTGCGGCCGAGCTTCTTGGCGACGATCAGAGTCGACGCGCTGCCGGAAAACGGATCGAGCACCAGCTCACCGGCATTCGAGCAACTGCGAATGATCCGGCCGAGAAGCTGTTCCGGCATCTGGCAGCCGTGGAAGCCGGCTCGTTCCTTGAACGTCCCCGCCACTCTCGGAAAGTACCAGGTGTCTTCGTCGGCCTGGAAGCCGTCCGGGAGGTCCTGTGGGCGCAGGATCCATGTGTCGTCCGGCAGGCGTCCCACCGGGTTGGCGCGCGTGTCGTTGTAGACCAGCTGCCGCGCGGACGGGACGCGGATCTGCTCGGCGTTGAACGTGAAGTTGTCCGGATCCTTCACGAAGTGGAAGATGTGCGCATGCGAGCGAGTAAACTTCCGCTTGCAGTTCACGCCGAACGTGTAATACCAGACCACCCAGCTCCGGCAGTGGAATCCGGTCTCCTGGCTGATGATCTTCAGCTCGGCCGCGTACTCGTCTCCGATCGCCAGCCAGAAGGTCCCCGTCGGCTTGAGTGCTCTGTGAACCGCGCCGATCCACTCCCGCGACCAGTCGAGGTACACGTCCCGCTCCTTGCGGTCGTGATACACGTCGTAGTCGTAACCGATGTTGAACGGCGGATCGGCGAACGCCAGATCGACGTACCCTTCCGGCAACTGCCGCACAGCCGCGACGCAATCGGTGTTCAGAATCTCATTGACAGGCGGCATTCAGCGAGCCTCCGTGCGGTGGGCGAAGTGAACTCCGTGCATCCTGTGGAGTCGCGAGCGCGGAGTCAACCGGGAGGGGCGAAGAGACAGAGGGAAGGAAGACGATTGCAAATTGCAAAATGAACATTGCAAATTGCAAATTGGGGAGGACTTCAGTCGATGCCAGAACTGCCTCCTGCCCCTCAGCCCTGGCCCCTAGACCCTAGACCTTCAACCTCAGCCCCATTCACCGGGACGATCTCCGCCGTCCGAGTCTCCGTGTCCAGCATCGCCACAGTCGGGTTCCCGAACGTCCACCCGCTGGTTTCCCCCGGGTTGATCCACAGCCGGCCGGCATCGTCGTGCCAGAGGCGCGGTTTGTGGGTGTGGCCGCAGACGCCGATGTCAAACGGCTCGTCGAACCCGCGGAACTGCCGCTCCATGTGAACCAGCACCACCCTCGTCGTGTCGGGCAGCACATACAGCGCTGGCGCGTCACGCAGCTGACCAACAATCCGCATCCCGGCCAGCAGGCCCGGCCGGTTCCCCTCGTTGTCGCCAAAGCAGCCGTAAAACGGGCACTTGAGTTGCCGCAGCGGCGGCACGGCGAACGTCGACACCAGGTCGCCGGCGAACAGAACGCACTCGCACTCCCGCGCGTTGAACAGCGCGACCACCTTGCGGAGGTTGTCGAGGTGGTCGTGAACGTCTGCAAAAACGCCGACACGCATAGGGGAATTCCCAAACACGAAACTCGAAATCCGAAAGCGGTTCAACGTTGAGCGTTCATGATTGAACGACGTCAGCAGAACGATGCGATCAGCCAGAGACTTCGCTTGTCGCACTGGGCGAACTTGGGGACGTCGGAACGCTTCGTCGCACCTGCATCCCCCAAGCGGTCATTGACACGACAAGTGCAAGGGCGAGAGGAATGCTGATCCACAGAACAATCCTCTCCGTGATGGCGACGATCTCATCGTGTGCGTCATCGCCGTATTCGATTCCGTAGTCGGTGAGATCGGAATACATCGCCGGGGTCGCGGTATACCATCCAATCCCCCACAGCCCAGCGACGATCGAAAACCCCAAGCAGATTTCGAACACGGTTCGACTTGAGAACAACACCCGCTGCGTCATGAAGACCTCGAGAAGCGATTGATCCGCTCGCGCGACAGGTCCACGCGCCCCAACAGCATGGCGGCTACCTGATTGTTCCCTGCCTCCAGCCACAATAGACTGCCTCTTCGTGGTACTCAATCGGAAATCGTTCATGCAATTCCAGACTCGTTGCGTTCATACCGGCGTCGACAAGGACACACAGTTCAACAGCGTCATTACGCCGATCTACCAGACTTCGACGTTCTACTTTGACGATCTGCAGTCGCCGCCGCAGTTCGACTACACGCGCAGCGGCAATCCGACCCGCACCGCCCTCGAAGAGAATCTGGCCTCACTGGAGGGTGGCACGCAATGCCGCGCGACGTCGACCGGGATGTCGGCGATTGCCGCCATCATGCACCTGTTCCAGCCGGGCGACCACATCCTCGCCGGGCACGACACCTACGGCGGCACGTTTCGGCTGCTCAACAACGTCTACAGCCAGCGGGGGATCCAGATTTCGTTCATCGACATGAGCGACCTCGACAATCTCCGCAGGGAACGCCGGCCGAACACGAAGGCCATCTGGATCGAGACCCCGAGCAACCCCCTGCTGCGGGTGTACGACATCGCCGGCATTGTCGGCGTCGCTGCGGAAACCGGCGCCCTCACCATCGCCGACAACACGTTCCTGTCGCCCTACCTGCAGCGTCCGCTGGAACTCGGCGTC
>JAEUIG010000409.1 GCA_016795125.1 Planctomycetaceae bacterium
TCCGGAACTCGCGGGCCAGGGCCTGGAGGCGCTGCTCGGTCCGGGGCCACCGACGCAATCCCAGCCAGGCGCCGATGGCGGCCGGCAGGGCCACCGCGCGGAGCAGCCACAGCCGTTCCCTGGCCGCCAGCGCAGACTCCACATCTCGGTATTGCGCGTAGACCCAGGATTCGACCATGTCGGCCGAGATGATCCATGCGGCGAGCATCGCCAGCAGGGAACCGACGAGGATCCATTGGAAAAGGCGGCGTAGCATCGCCTGCCACAGGGTTCGTGAAGGGCGTGATTGCAGTGCGCGACCCGCTCGGGCGCCGGGGTTGAGAATATCGCCGCTGGCAGACGCCCGCCACGCCGAACCAGTGCTCTGTCTGCGAGACAAATCCTGTTTGCGTGCCACTGGGTTCGCCAGTGTATTGCACAGCGGACATTGAACTTGATGCGCACTGGCAATGCCAGTGGCACTCTGAAGTCAAGGCGTGACAGAGCGCTAGCCGTCGGGAAACGCAACAGCCCGGCGGCGATTTCGCCACCGGGCTGGTTGACAGTGAACTCATTCTGCGCGGCGGTTACGGCAGGAGGTACTCGCCGCCGAGCGTGAAGTTGGAGACGCCGAGCGCCTCTTCTTCGGCCCGGGCCCGCACGGCCGGCGGGTTCGCCAGGCCGTTGTCGTTGTAATAGATGTTGTCGTCCGCGCGGCTGATGTTGCTGAACCAGGTGAAGTTCCAGCCCACCCGCAGGTGGAACGACTGGGTCAGGTGGATCTTCGCGTACATGCTCCAGTCGAAGTACGGAGCGAGGAGATTCTGCGTTTCCTTGCTCTCGGTCAGACCGTCGGTCACGATCGGAACATAAGGCGAAGTACGCAGGTTGTCCGTTGAGACCCGCGCTTCGTAGTGGTTGTAGCCCAGGGCCACCTTCGGCTCGCAGCCGAGCGTGAAGAACTGGTGGACGAATTCCGTCCGCAGACCGGTCTGCAGGCCGTACACGTCGTTGTCGACCACCGACTCGATGCGCCGGTCGATCGGATCAATCAGGATGCCGCCGGCGTTCAGGCCCGACGAGTTGTCGTACGAACCCTTCTGGACGAGTGCTTCGTCGTAGTCCACGAACCGGAAGCCGGCCAGCGGCATGATCCGCAGTCCCAGGCGCGGCGCCTGGTAGTTGTAGTACAGGTTCGATTCCGCGCTGAAGATCTCGGTCGAGTACTGCGCCCGGAAGTCGAGGTCGTACAGGACGACGCTTGTTCCCTGGGCTCCGTTCGTCAGCAGGCTCGTGGCAATGACCCGCACGTCCTGAAACGGATCGGTGGCCGGCAACAGATCGGTGTTGATCCGGCTGGTGGAGTTCTCGGTCCCCCAGACCATCGTTTCGACGTGTCCGAAGGCGAGGGGCACGCCCCACGTCCCGCGGATGCCGTTGATGTTGTCGAAGTTGACGGAGCTGGTGTCGAGAACAGCCGCCGTGGTGATGACGCCGTTCGGAAGCTGCACGTCGAACGGTTCCCGAGGATTGGGAACGGTCGACATGTTCGCTCCGAGCAGCGTTCTGCCCGGCGCGTCGACCTCCGTGCTCATCCATTCCAGCCGGAACCACATCCCGTGGGATGTGTCCTGGATGGCCTGGTTGAGCCGCATGTCCACGTTCCACCACATCCCGCGATCGGGCGGCAGCAGTTCGCTGACGATGTTGGGATCGACGTAATCGTCGGGTCCGGTAGCAGGCCCGTAGTACGGGCCGTACGCTCCGTTCGGCAGCGTCTGGCCGTGCGCGGTTCCCACGCCCAGCATCAGGCAAGCCACCCACAGGCAATGGTGCAGTCGACCCAGCATAGCGACCCTCATGCAGTCGCGCGCTTTTCGCACGTCGGCAACCTGCCGCTCGCACTCCGCGCATGTAATCCACCCGTAACGGTGGTATCGGCTGTAAGAGAGTTATCGGTTATGCCGGATGAATGGATTGTCCAAAAAAGGGCCGGTTGGCGGATTCCCGAGCAACAACACCCCTCATGACCCGCCGTATTACGCAAACTCGTTAAGCTGGGAGAAACAGCGAGTCCTGGCGAATCGTCCTCCGTCGACGCGAACAGCCCGACCGCCGAAGCAGTCGGGCTGTGATCGCATGTCGTGTCGACCGTTCGCCGCTCAGGTCGAAGAGTCGTCGAGAGATTCCGGCACCGGGGTGGGCGTTGTGCCAGCGTCTTCCTGCACTGCCGGTGCGGGACAATCGTTGCACGGCGGAGCAACCGGGACGGCCACACCCGGGACTGGCGCCAAAGGCACCGGTACGACCGGAACGGGCACGACCGGAACCGCGTCTATACCCGGAACCGGAACGACGGCGACGCCTCCACCCGGGACACCGACGACGCCGGCGCCAGGCGCGGGAGTGACAGGCACCGCGACTGTGCCCGGAGCAGGAACGAACGAGTAGCCTCCGCCGCCACCCACGTAGGCGCCGAGCTTCGGTGCTTCCACGACCGGCGGATTGCACGCCAGCATGCACTGATTGAGATCGCACGCATCCTGCAGATCGACGAACGTCGAGCCGGCGGTATACGCGTGCACGCCCCCCCAACCCCAGCCGGCGCCCCAGCCCCAGCCGCGATCCCGCTTCGTGAACCCGCTGTAGCTATACGACTGGTTCGCCGATCCGACGGCGTCGGCCACGTCATTCAGCTCGCCGACGACGGCATGCTGGACCTCGCTCATGCCGACGATCAGCCCGATCACCAGGATTGTGGCGATCAACACGAGTTCGGAAGAGACGATGAAGCCGGTCTCATCGGCGAGCAAACTGCGACGCATGGTGGTCATCCTGTGGTCTGTGAACACGTCGAAACCGGCGACGCGGCGCGCACCGCGATCCCCGTTGGGATTCAGAAGAGGAACGGGACGGCGCGCTGCCGTCCCGTTCAGGAACTCGAACCGGCGTTGTGACCTGGGATCAGCAGGATGCACGGACGGAGTCTCTGGCCGTCGCGCCTCGCCTCCCGCTCAGGGAGGCACCGCGATCCGACGGCGGCGCGCTCAGTGCAGCGCCGCAGCCAATCACGGGTCGGGGACTCCTTCAAGCAGTCAGCATGCCGCTGGGAGAAATGGCCATTCCCCCGCTCGATTTGGCCGCAAACACGAAACCGCATAACCGCAATTGCTGCATATATTTGCAGACAACTGGCTGAATGCGATCGGCGTGTTGATCGGAACGCCGGGAGAGTTGCGCAGCGCATGGAATCCCTTGCGCAGCGTCAACTGGAGTGTTCAAGGCGCTGAACACACGGTTTACGCGGAAAAGGCCGGTTCTCCCGGCCCGTCAGGATGTTCCTGCTACCAGACCAGCGGTCCCATCAGGGGGCGAGGATCAGCATAACCATAGTCGCGATAGTTATTTGCAGGAATTGACCGGTGAGTGTCCACGCACGGGCATCCGGCGGGGGCACAGCCGGCCGCCTGATGTGGGCGGCACGCGGGAGCCGGCCGGCTCGGCTCGGCCGGGATCATGGGAGCCGGCGTCTGAACTGGAACCGGCGGACAAATCGCCGGGACAGGGGGTGTCACGAACGCTGGCGGCGCGACGGGTGTCAGCAGAGAAGCGACCGGCACCGGCTGCAGGGTGTAGTCAAAGATGACCGGGGCGGCCGCATTCGAAGCCGGATACGCCGATCCCGCCGTCCACGAGCCGAAACCACAGCATGCCGGCTGAAAGCAGCCGTGCATCCCGTTGTAGGAGTAGGACTGGTCAAGTGAACTGATCGCGCCCGCGACGTCCTGGTACTCGCCGATGACGGCCTCCTGCATGCAGCTCATTCCGGCCAGCAGTCCGACGACGAGCAGCGATCCGAGCAGCACCAGCTCGGCCGAGACGATGAATCCGGCCTCGTCGTTCCACAAGCTCGATAGCGTACGCATGGTTCACTCAATTGAAGCGAAGCGGGGACCGGTGACCGACGTGTCGAACGACCGGCGCATCGGGACAACGCCGCAGCCGCCGGTTTGGGCAGCACGGCGCGTCCGGACGTGGTCGATTCTCAGGTCGCCAACGGCATGTTCTCGCTGCCGAAAGCGGCCCGCAGGCCGGCCTCCGGACGTCGCCTCCCATCAATGCTGAAGTTCAACGGCTTGGTGTATTCCGTACGGCTGCTTCACTCCCTGCAGCCGTCAGAACCGGCACAAAGCGTACCGCCGAACCGGAGATGCTGCGTCTCTGCGAGGGGTGCTGGCTCTTAAGGGCAGCAGTGGACTCCGGTTGCGTCCAGAAAACTGCAAACTCGCCGTCAAGCAAACCGAACCCTCATGCGGACGCAGGCGTCAAGAAGTCGAAACACCGTCACCGTGAATGTTCAGAATCCGTGACATGTCCGCATTGCGAGGTCATTGCCCGGCTTGCCGTACATGTGCTCAACGTGAGCAAACCAGGACCGTCAGCGGGTGGTCGGTGGCGATTGGTCCCGGCATCGTCTAACTTCACCTGCTTCGCACCGCCGATTGACGTCTGGCGTGTACTCCCTGTCCGCCGACCTCCGTCCTCCGACCTCCGCAATGTCTGACCAGCGTCTCAAACTTGGAATTCCCGCCGGCAGCCTGCAGGACGCGACGGCCGAGCTGTTCAAGAAGGCCGGTTACCGGATCACCTTCGCTTCGCGCTCGTATTATCCGTCGATCGACGACGACGAAATCGAGTGCCTGCTGATCCGCGCACAGGAGATGGCACGGTACGTGGAAAAGGGCATCCTCGATGCGGGAATGACCGGCTACGACTGGATTCGCGAGACCAACGCCGACGTGCACCAGGTCTGCGAACTGATGTTCTCGAAGGTCAGCCGCCGTCCGGTCCGCTGGGTGCTGTGCGTTCCCAACGACTCGCCCGTACAGTCGGTCAAAGACCTGCAGGGCAAACGGATCGCGACGGAGGCGGTGGGCCTGACGCGGGCTTTTCTGGCCGAACACGGAGTGACGGCCGAGGTCGAGTTCTCCTGGGGCGCCACGGAGGTCAAGCCGCCGCGGCTGGCGGACGCCATCGTGGAAGTGACGGAGACCGGCTCGTCGCTGAAAGCCAATAACCTGCGGATCGTGGCCGAAGTCCTGCAGAGCACGACGCGGTTCATTGCCAACAAGACCTCCTGGCAGGATGGCTGGAAGCGCGAGAAGATCGAGAACATCGCCCTGATGCTGCAGTCGTGCCTGGCCGCCGAAGGCAAGGTCGGCCTGTTGATGAATGTGCGCCGCAGCGACCTGCAACGCGTGCTCGGCGTGCTGCCGGCCCTGCAGACGCCGACGGTTTCGTCGCTGTCCGATCCCGACTGGGTGGACCTGACGACCATCCTCGATGAACGCACCGTCCGTACGATCATTCCGAAGCTCAAGGCAGTCGGCGCACAGGGGATCGTGGAGTTTCCGATTACGAAGATCATCGACTGACGGATTTTCGATTGAATGCTCGGGTGGCACGTCCCTGAGCAACGCGAAGGGCGTGGCGAACGTCGCCATGCAATCGCCGAGTTGCTGACACGCCCTGGCTGGGCGTGGCACCCGTGTGCTGGTGAGATGGGCGCATGGTCATCCTGAAACTGGGGGGGAGCCTGCTGACGCTGCCTGACCTGGCGGCGCGCATCACGGCCGTGCTGGCTCAGCGCTCGGACTGCCGTTGTGCACTGGTTGTCGGGGGAGGAGCGGCGGCCGACCTGGTCCGCGAGTGGGATCGTACTCAGCAGCTGGGAGACGAGGCGGCACATCAACTGGCGTTGTGCGCGATGCGATTCACTGCCGAGTTCGTCGCCGCGCTGCTGCCGGACGCCCGCCTCGTGGGAGACCGGGCGTCGCTCGCTTCCGCCTGGGATTGCGGACAACTGCCTCTGCTGGCGGCGGATGCGTGGCTGAGCAGGGCTGAACAGTACTCCTCCCTCTCCCCCGCAAGCAGCGTTGACCAATCAGCCGGTTCCATCGGGGGAGAGGGTTGGGGTGAGGGGAATGAGCAGAGCGTTGATGCGGTCCCCTCATCCGGCCTTCGGCCACCTTCTCCCCGCGACCTCGTCGACATGAGAACGGATGCTCGTTGCGGGGAGAAGGGCGCGAATGAAGGCGGGCTTGAGTGCGCGCTGCAGGGATTCACCGTTCCGCATACCTGGGACGCGACGTCCGATTCCATCTCCGCCTGGTTCTCCGAAGAGTTGAACGCCACCGAACTGGTGCTGTTGAAATCCGTCTCTCGCCCTTTGGGAAACGCAGCCAACGCCGCTCGCGATGGTCTCGTCGATCGTTGTTTTCCCGATGCGGCGGTGCGTCTGGCGCGGGTGTCCTGGGTTAATGTGCGCAGTGAGGACTGCGGCATCGAGCCGTGGATAAAGCCGCAGCCCGACGCTTAGACTCAGGGTGCCACTGGCTTTGCCAGTACAGATTCAGTTCGGCATCCGACGGCCAATGCACTGGCAAAGCCAGTGGCACCCGTCCGGAATTCCGCAGCTGCGACGCTGCACCAGCAACACACGCAGGCCGCGAGTGGGCTTCGAGGAGGAATCACGCTTGGCGAACACCGATCGGGACTGGAACGGGCGGTACCTCGCCGGTGATCTGCCGTGGGACTCCGGCCTGGCGTCGCGCGAGCTGCAGCGTGTGATTGAAGCACAGCGAATCGCTCCCTGCCGCGCACTGGAACTCGGGTGCGGCAGCGGAACAAATGCGGTTGAGCTGGCACGGCGGGGATTCGACGTCACTGGTGTGGACTGTGCGCCACAGGCGCTGAAAATCGCACGCGAGAAAGCGGCAGCGGCCGGGGTCAATGTGCGCTGGATCGAAGCCGACGTGCAGAACTTCGGGGCCGGGCAGCCGCCCTTCGACTTCGTCTTCGACCGCGGCTGTTATCACTGCTGTCGGCGGGTTGATTTCGCGGGATATCAGGCGACACTGCGCAATGTCACCCGTCCCGGAACCCTGATGCTCTGCCTGGCGGGAAATGTCGACGACCAGTCCGACAGTCACATTCCGAAAGTTTCGGCCGATGACCTGCAGCGTGAGTTCGGCCCGCTGTTTGACTTCATCCTCCGCCGCCCATTTCACTTTCAGGACGCCGGCGGTGTTGAAGGACCGCTGGGATGGTCGGTGCTCATGGTACGTCGATCGAGCAACACCATATAACAAATGACTATTGACCAATGACAATTTGAGAGCGATGCCGCTGGTGACAACCGGATTTGTCATTCGTCATTTCTCAATTGTCATTTGTCATTTGTCATTTGTCATTGAAGGCCGAAAACCTTCGATCAACCATAAACCACCAACGATAAGCCCCTCCCCATGCCTCGCATTCGCATCAACGATATTGAACTGAACGTGCTCGACGAGGGCCAGGGGCCGCCGCTGTTGCTGGTCCACGGGTTTCCGCTCGACCACACGATGTGGCGCGCGCAGGTCGATCACTTTCGCGGCACGCATCGAGTGATTGCACCGGACCTGCGCGGTTTCGGGCAGAGCGACGTGACGCCGGGCACCATCACGATGCAGCGGCATGCCGAAGACCTTGCGCACCTGCTGGACGCGTTGCGCGTCAAGGAACCGGTCTGCCTGTGCGGGCTGTCGATGGGGGGCTACATCGCCTGGCAGTTCATCCAGATGCACCACAGGCGGCTGAGTTCGCTGATTCTCTGCGACACGAAAGCGGGCGCGGATGATGAAGCGGGCAAGAAGACCCGCGAGCTGGTCGCCACGCGCGTGCTTAAAGAAGGACCGGAGTTCCTGGCGGCTTCGATGCCGGAGAAGCTGTTTTCCCAGACGACGCGGTCGGAGCGTGCGGCCGTCGTTTCCGAAACGCAGGCCGTGATCCGGCGTACGAAGCCGGAAGGGATCGCCGCCGCCGCCCGGGGCATGGCGGTCCGTCCGGACGTCACCAGCCTGCTCGCCGCCATCGAAGTGCCGACGCTGGTCATCGTCGGAGCGGAGGACGCCATCACGCCGGCCGACGGCATGCAGACGATGGCCGCCGCCATCCCGGGCGCCAGGTTCGTCTCCATCACCGGCGCGGGGCACATGGCGCCGCTGGAAGACCCGGCGGCAGTGAACGCGGCGATGGAAGGGTTTTTGCGCAGTGACGAAAGGGTTTATGGTTGATCGTTTATGGCTAATCGAGAAGGGGCATCTCGGCTATCGATCAACCATCAAGCATAAACGATCAACGCCTTACAAGAACATCGGCCACGGCAGCAGGAACGCGTGGTGCTGGAATAATTCGCGTTTCCCTTCTTCACCGATGAACTGCGTGAAGAACAGCAGGAACACGTAGCTGA
>JAEUIG010000453.1 GCA_016795125.1 Planctomycetaceae bacterium
GTCGGGTTCATGCCGGACTTCTTCGGCGTCTACGACGACATGACGGTGCTGGAGTACCTGGAGTTTTTCGCGTCGACGTACCGCATTCATGGGCCGCAGCGGCGAAAGATCTGCGAAGAGAAGCTGGAACTGGTCGACATGACCTTCAAGCGCGACGCGATGGTCAGCCAGCTTTCGCGCGGGCAGACCCAGCGCATCGGCCTGGCCCGCACGCTGCTCCACGATCCGCAGGTGCTGCTGCTCGACGAGCCGGCGAGCGGCCTTGACCCACGTGCGCGGATCGAGATTCGCAACCTGCTGAAGCGCCTCGGAGAACTCAACAAGACCGTCATCGTTTCCAGCCACATTCTCCCCGAGCTGGCGGACGTCTGCACCCGTGTCGGCATGATCGAAAAAGGGGTGATGATCGTCGACGGGTACGTCGATGAAGTCATGCGCGAAGCCCGCAAGGCGCTGCTGCTGCACATCCAGGTCACCGAACATCATGAAAAGGCCGCGCAGCTGCTCGAACAGCATCAGGACATCTCCGCCGTCACGATGAAGGGGCAGACGGTGATCGCCACGCTCAAGGGGGGCGTGCTCGATTACAGCTTCATTCCGCAGATGCTGCTGGAATCTGGCTTCCGGCTGAAGCTGTTCCGCGAGGAGGAGGTCAACCTCGAGACGGCCTTCATGGAACTGACCAAAGGCAAGCAGCAGTAGAGAAGGGCCAAGGGCTGAGGGCGGAGAGTCGAGGGAGCAATGTGCGGCTCCCGAATGTCGCTGGCGGCTTCGCGCCCGGTCGCGTCGGCGGCGTCGGTTCTTTAACATGCGGAAGCGCCATTGTTGTGGCCGGTCTCCGACCGAGCCACATGGCGCGACCGAAGGTCTCCGGGAATTCAGGGAGACCTGCGGTCGGTCGTGCGGCGGTGTCAGGAGACCCGCGCCGAACAACGCGTTGACCGTTCCCCGCAGCCGCACCGCCTTCATGTACGACAGCCTCGCCTTAAAAGACCTGTTTCGCGCCCGCGCCCTCCGCTTTGGCGACTTCACGCTGGCGTCCGGCAAAAAGTCCACTTACTACGTGGACAAGATGCAGGTCACGCTGCACTCGCACGGGCTGCGGATGATCAGCGAGGGGTTCTGGGAGGCGCTGCGCGACGTGCAGTTCGATGCCGTCGGCGGAATGACGATCGGCGCCGATCCGCTGGTTGGCGGCGTGCTCACGATTGCTTCGCAAGCGGGTTGCGACCTCAAGGGGTTTCTCGTCCGCAAGGAGGCCAAGGGGCACGGCACGCAGAAATTCATCGAAGGTCCGCTGGCGGCGGGTGACCGCGTGGTGATTGTCGAGGACGTTGTGACGACGGGCGGAAGCTCCCTGCTGGCGATCGATCGCGTCCAGGAGTTCGGAGCAGAGGTCGTGCAGGTGCTCGCCATCGTCGACCGCATGGAAGGGGGAGCCGCAAACTTCGAGGCCCGCGGGATTCCCTTCCTCTCGCTGATGACCATCGCCGACTTCGGCATCACGCCGCCGACTGGCGGATAGTCGATAGACGATGGTCGATGGACTGGATCGCTCCCGGACGTTTTGAGACAGGTTTCCGCTTTCCGCTCTCGGCTTTCCGCTTTCGCACGCTCCCATGCCCGAACCACTCCGCTACGACCCGTACGCCGCCCGCGTGCTGATTCCTGAACTCGCCTGGCAGGAACTGGAGCCGAAGCTGCAGGGCGCTCGACAGGAAGTCCTCGACGACGTCGCCATGATGCAGGCCGGCGCACTGGTTCCGGCCGCGAAGCAGCCGCTGGACGCCGGCTTCATCGAATTGCCGGCAGTCCTGCTGCGCGAGGCGGAGGCTCGTCGCAACAGCAAGAGCCTGCTTAAACAGATCGAACGCGCCTCGTTGCGGCTAAGGCGGCAGATTGACCGCCTGGTCCTGCTGGGCATCGGCGGATCGTACATGGGACTGCGGGCGCTGTTTGAAGGTCTCTGCCCGCCGTTCTACAACGAGCTGCCGCGCGCGAATCGCGGCGGCCCGCGGTTGTATTACGAGGGCGAGAACCTCGATAACGACGCCGCCCGTTCGCTCCTCGAACTCCTGCAATCCGAGTGCACGAAACCTACGCGCCTCGCGCACCGCTGGGGCATCGTTGTCATCAGCAAGTCCGGCGGCACGCTGGAAACCGCAGCGGCGTTTCGCCTGTTCCGCGAAGCGCTCGAACGCTACTACGGCGCGGATTCGCCCCGCTCACGCGAACTGGTGATTCCGATCACCGGCGAGTCCGGCAAGCTGCGGACGTTTGCCGAGCGCAAAGGCTATCCCGCCACATTCCCTGTTCCCGACGGCATCGGCGGGCGGTTTTCGGTGTTCACGGCGGTCGGCCTGTTTCCCGCTGCCGTCCTGGGCATCGATATCCGCGCGCTGCTGCAGGGCGCGGCCGATATGACCGAGCGCTTCAAGACGGCGCCCTACGGCTCTAACCCGGTGCTGGACTACGTCGCGGCGAGCCACCTGCTGGAACGCGATTACGGGGCGAACATCCGCGTGCTGTCGACCTGGGGCAAGCGGCTGGAGGCAGTCGGGCTGTGGTACGACCAGCTCCTGGCGGAGAGCCTCGGCAAGCCGAAGGATGACGGGTTCGTCGGCGCTACGCCGATCACCGTCGTCAACACGCGCGACCTGCACAGCCGCGGGCAGCAGCATCAGGAGGGTCGCCGCGACAAGCTGATCACGAATGTCATCGTCGAAGCACCGTCCCTGGAACCGTTGCCGGTGCCGATGGTTCCAGACGCGGACGATCAGGACCAGCTCAATCGACTGCGTGGCAAGACCTGGCCCGACCTGATGTCGGCCGCAATCCAGGGGACGAACCAGGCCTACGCCGACGTCCAGCGTCCCACCGCCGATATCCGCCTCCCGCGCCTCGATGCCTACGCACTTGGCGAACTGCTGCAGATGCTCATGCTCGCGACGGTCGTCGAAGGCCGCCTGCTGGGCATCAATCCCTACGGACAGCCGGGCGTCGAGGACTACAAACGCAACATGGGGCGGATTCTCTACGGCTGATCCGCCCTGGTGTGCGAATGCCAGTAACGATTTCCGTCACTCACCACGTCCGGCCAGCCAGTCGCGTACGTACTCGCCGTAGGTGGCGACGAGCTTGGCCGTAACCGGGCCGGGGCGACCATTGCCGATCGGGCGGCCGTCGACCTGTGTCACCGGCAGCACTTCCGACGTCGTGCCGGTCAGAAACATCTCATCCAGCGAGTCGAGTTCGGCGAGCTTTGCGGAGCGTTCCTCAATCTCGATGCCGGCTCGCGCGGCCAGCTTGACGACCAGTCCGCGCGTGATTCCCGGCAGAATCTGCGGTCCCAGCGGCGTCGCCAGGATCCGCCCCCCCTGCACGGCGAAGATGCTGGTGTGCGAACCTTCCGTGATCGTGCCGTCGGCCGTCACGAGCAACGCTTCCTGGCAGCCCGCTTCGGCCGCGGCCTGCGCCGCCAGGCAGTTTGCCAGCAGGTTGACCGACTTGATGTCGCAGCGTCGCCAGCGGACATCCGGAACCGTCAGCAGTTTTGCACCGTTTTCGCGCCAGGCGGCGTAGGGATCTACCGCGATGGCGTCGACATAAATCAGTTCGTTGGGCGTCGCCGGTGGATTCGGAAACCGGTGCGTGCGCGGCGCCTCGCCGCGGGTGATCTGCATGTAGACCATTCCGCCGTCGATGCCGCTGTCGCGCAGGGTCGCGTGCATCCGAGCTTCCAGCCGGTCGACATCGGACTGGATCTGGATCTCGTTGAGACTGCGCCGCAGGCGTGCCATGTGTTCGCTGAGCAGAAACGGCCGGCCGCCGTAGACCCGCAGCACTTCGTAAATGCCGTCGCCGAACAGGAACCCGCGATCCAGCACCGACACGCGAACATCGGCCAGCGGCATCGCCGTGCCGTTCCAGTTGGCCCACGGAAGCTGCGCCACGCCGATGATCCTTACTGAAACAGGTCCTTGTGAACGGCCCCAGATGCGAGCCTCGCGCATCATGGCAGAATCGCCGGCGCGCGTGAAGCGGCCGCGACTCCGACAACTCGCTGGGAAATCACGCCCCGGAATTGCATTTCCGGCCTATGGAGTCAGGCAGTCCGACCCGGCAACGACCTCAGTTCGGGCACCGCTGCTGTTTCCCGCGCGTTTCGGGATTTCCATCTCCCAATAAAATGCCGTAAAAGTGACGCAGGTCTGCGCGGGCTTGTCCGCAGCGATGGAAACAGTAGACTTTCGCACTGCGCCGAACCGGGATACAGGCCTCGGGGGGGGCGCCCGACGGCACTCGATCAGCGGATTCGGTGCGAATTGAAGGACGTAACGCCGGCGTTCCGGCGGCCTGAAGAAAACACAGGCCTGCGAGTCAGGCGCAGGAGAGGTGCCAGAGTGGCCGAATGGGCCGGTCTCGAAAACCGGTAGGCCCGCAAGGGTCTCGGGGGTTCGAATCCCCCCCTCTCCGCTTAAAACGACATCGAACTCGCAAGTTCCAGCTGTCCGGGGCTTGCGAGTTCATGCTTTGGGGCGGTCCTTCTGGATTCCCCGACGTCTCCTGGGTGACGTGTTCTGAACCCGGATTCCGCGAGAGGGAGCGTACGCACAGGGAGGGTCACTCCCCTGTGCGGCCGGAGCACAGGAGCAGGCCGCACACAATGCGAAGCCTGCTCGGGAGCGGAACCTGGGCAACGGGCCGCAAACTGCCCGAACGTCAGATGCTCCCATGAACTGAACGTAAGGTTGCAATACTCCGTTCCCGGCGACGTCTGCCGCTGCGATTACGAAAAGGTTCGGACCAGTTCGCCGGCGTGCTGCTGTACCCGGCTGACGGCTTCGGCGATGGATTCCATGTCGTCCCGGGACCCGAGCAGCACGTTCTGGGTCAGCCAGCAGGTCCGTTCAATCATGGCGTCGTTCGCCGGACAGACGTTCTCGTCGCGGTACTGCTTCAGCCGCTCCCGCGAATAGACGCGTTGAAAGCTCCTCGATGTCAGGAACTGCTCGACGAACGGTTGCTTGTTGAGCGACGAATAACCGCCGCTCGCAGGAACGCCCTCTGCCGCCAGGGCCTTCAGGAACAAGGCCTTCGACATCCCCAAAAACTGCTCGGGATCGTAGTCGAACATGTAGAGATGGTATCCGTGCCGAGTTGTGCCGGGATACGTTCGCTTCGCCCGGACTCCCGGGATGGCGTTCAACAGGTCGTTCAGATGGGCGCCGTTTTCTTCGCGGCGGCGGGTGTACATTTCGTTCCGCGTGAGTTGAGCCAGCAGCAATGCTCCCTGGAACTCGGTCAGCCGCAGGTTCATGCCGTTGGAGGTCCGGACGCCGTCGTCCTTCACGGGACTGGACCCGTTGTTCTGAAAGGCCTGCGCCCGGGCGTAGATCATGCTGTCGTTCGTCGTCAGTGCGCCGCCGTCGCCTGACGTGATGTTCTTCGAGTTCTGGAAGCTGAAACAGCCGGCGTCACCCAGCGAGCCGACGCGTCTGCCGTTCCAGGCCGCCGTGTGGGCCTGGCAGGCGTCTTCGATCACCTTCAGGCTCCTCGCCCCGGCGATCGCGAGTATGCGGTCCAGGTCGCAGGGGGTGCCGGCGATGTGGACCGGCAGTATGGCGCGGGTATTGCTGTTGATCCGGCCTTCAAGGGTGTCGGGGTCCATGAGTGCCGTGTCGGGGTCGGTATCGACGAATACCGGCAGCGCATGGTGCACCAGCACGGCGTTAATGGTGGCAATGAACGTGTACGGGGGGACCAGCACTTCGTCGCCCGGGCCGATGTCCAATGCGGCGAGCGCACAGACGAGCGACGACGTTCCGCTGCTGGTGGCCTGGCAGTAGGGCACGCCGACATCCGCCGCCCACTGCCTCTCGAATTCGGCGACTTTTCCGTGTTCGCCGGCCGCGTAGCGATACCACTTGCCGCTCTGCAGCACTTCGCTCAAGCCGTCCATTTCCAGCGAATCGCTGACCGGCCACGATGGCCAGGCGCCGGCGCGTATCGGCGTGCCCCCCAGGAGCGCCGGTTTGTCCGACATGGCGATGACCGGTCTCGCCATTGCGAGTACACCGACACCAGCGGCGGCGCCGACACCTGCCTGCAGGAACGAGCGCCGC
>JAEUIG010000491.1 GCA_016795125.1 Planctomycetaceae bacterium
GCCGGAAATCTGCGGCAACCTCTGCTTCGGCGGCACGAAGCGCAACCGGCTGTTCATGGGCGCCAGCACATCGCTGTACGCGGTGTACGTCGAGACGCAGGGGGCGCACATTACGTAGTCGCGCCGTACTCGTAGACGAGAAAAACATAAGGTAACGAAGGGAACGAAGAACTGTTCGACCGCCATAGGAGGCACGGCAATTCGAGGAAGTCACATGAGTGCCGAGCACCGTTGCCCTGACTGTCGCGTTCCGATGGCGGAAGGCTATTTGCCTGACCTTACCTGTCGCAACGAGTTAATACGTTGGTTTTCCGGCAAGCCACCGGAGGGACTCGGAGGCTTCCAATGGACGGCGCCGACGGGCATTCCGCTCACCACATACCGCTGCCCGGAATGTGGTTTACTGCGGTCATTTGCTGTGAAGATCACCGACTCATGAAATTGGTGAACCGCAAAGTTTCGCAGTTTGTAGCTGCTGGCTTCATCGCTCTTACACTGTTGACAGTGACATCGGCGACGGCATCCGCCGCTGATGCCACGCCGAACTTTGTCATCATTTTCGCCGACGACCTCGGCTACGGTGATCTCGGCTGCTACGGCCATCCGACGATTCGCACACCGAACCTGGACCGGATGGCGGCGGAGGGGCTGCGGTTCACGCAGTTCTATGTGGCCGAGTGCGTGTGCACCCCGAGCCGCGCCGGACTGCTGACCGGGCGGTTGCCGATTCGTAGCGGAATGTGCGGCGACACGCGGCGCGTGCTGTTTCCCAATTCGGCGGGCGGACTGCCGGCGGAGGAGATCACGCTGGCCGAGGCTCTGCACGACCTCGGCTACGCCACAGCCTGCATTGGCAAGTGGCACCTCGGGCACCTGCCGCAGTACCTGCCGGACCAGCATGGGTTCGACGAGTTCTTCGGACTGCCGTACTCGAACGACATGGACCGCACGAACGACGGACCGAAAGGCCGCGCGGCCTTCGACGAACCGCATTCGGAATTCTGGAACGTCCCGCTGATGCGCGGGGCCGAGGTCATCGAGCGGCCGGCTGATCAGACGACGCTCACGCGCCGTTACACCGAAGCGGCGGTCGAGTTTATCAAAGAACATCGTGAGCGGCCTTTCTTTCTGTACGTGCCGCACACGATGGTGCACGTGCCGCTGTTCCGGTCGCCCGAGTTTGAGAACCGGAGTGCGCGTGGACTGTATGGAGACTGTGTCGAAGAGGTCGACTGGTCCGTGGGCCGGATTCTCGACACGCTGCGCGAACTCGGTCTCGCGGAGAACACGCTGGTGTGGTTCAGCAGCGACAATGGGCCATGGCTGACGTTTGGCCAACAGGGAGGTTCGGCCGGCCTGTTGCGCGAGGGGAAAGGCTCGACGTGGGAAGGCGGAATGCGCGAGCCGGGGATCGCCTGGTGGCCGGGACACGTTCGGGCCGGCGTCGTCTCACAGGAACTGGCGGCGACGCTCGACATCCTCCCGACATGCGTCGCCCTCGCCGGCGGTGCAGCGCCGACCGACCGGATCATGGACGGCTACGACATCTCGCGGGTGCTGCTGGAAGAGGAAGCATCGCCGCGCGACCATGTGTTCTATTACCGAGGCCGGCGGCTGATGGCCGTGCGCAAGGGGGCGTGGAAGGCGCACTTCTTCACGCAGGACTCCTACGGGCCGGGTGCCAAACAGGCGACGGAGCACAATCCTCCGCTGCTGTACAACCTGCTTCACGATCCGTCGGAGACGACGGACGTCGCCGCACAGCACCCCGAGGTCATTGAAGAGATTCGGAGACTCGTCGCAGACCATGCGGCGCAGCTGGTCGCGCCGCCGTCGCAGCTTGAACTCACGCTGCCGTAAGCGTAAGCGCTCAGGCCGGCTTCCGGCGGCGACCTGCCGCGATCGCCGACAGTCCGCCGGTGAGCAGCAGCGTGATGCTGGCAGGTTCCGGAGCGTGAACGGGCGGCGGCGCGCTGCCTTCCGGCTCCGGTTCGGGCTGCGGCTGGGAGGGCGTGCCTGGCGGCTCGACAATGACGGGCGGCACCGTGCCGGCCAGCAATTCCGGTGACGGCTCACAGGCCGGCAGGCCGGGCGTCAGAAAACCGGTGATCGATTCGTCCATCGGGAATGTCGCGGCGTCGGCCACGCTGACCGGCGAGAGCAGACCCTGGTAGTAGCCGTTGGACGACGCAACGAGGACATCCAGCGAGGAGTTCGGGTTCTTCCGCAGCCACTTCAGCAGCTTCGATGCAGCCCGCCGGGAATTGCGGCCGTGCCGGCTGCTGGACTGCTGGCTTGTCGACCGGTTGGAATGCCGCGTGGACAATAACTGGTTCTGCGGTTTGCCGATGTAGACCGTGGTCGCGGCCGGATCGCCGGGCAGGGCGCTCGTGGTGAGTCCGATGATCGGACCGGCGGCGAGCAGGGTCTGCAGGTCGAAGCCCGAGGGGGAATCGACGCGCGGCACCACCGTCAGCGCGACATACCGGTTCAAGGATGCCGGAGCGGTATTCAAAGAGTTCCAGTCGCCCCCGTAGCCGACGAGATTGTCGTCGACATTGAGGTACAGCGACGGGACGATTCCTGCATCGGCGTCGTGCGCAGCAGACGCCAGCGCAACGGTTGCCAGAATCACGTAGCAAAGTCCGCGCGCGATGCGCGCACGGATAGCCGGCCACGCCATGAGCGATCTCCCGTTCAGCTTGTTGCCAAGGGCGTGGCCCTGCCCTGTCCGAGACGCCGACGATCCCGGACCGGAGCAACGTTAGGCGGGGCCGGGAGCGCGGTCAATCACTTTATTCGCACAATTCACGGGGCCGGGACAGCGGTCACACGGCCGCTTAAATGCGGCCGATGGCCCACGTCGCCAACGCCTCCCGGTTGATTTTCACGTTGTGGCGGGTGTCCACCGGGAGCGCGGGATGCAGGAGGATGGTGCGAATCGTGTGCGTCAGTTCCAGCGAGGCCGCCAGCATCAGGAGTTCGTTGATCAGGGATGACTGCGCATCGCTGTCGCGGGCCGTGTCCGGTTCCGGCTCGACGACCAGCACCGGCGTCTGCCGCGGCCGCTCGCCGAGTCCGATGAGCGCGCTGCGGTAGACGCCCGGGTGAGCGTCGAAGATCCCTTCGCAGCAGACCGAGTACAAAGGTCCCCGCTCGGTGTGTACGACGTGCGCCTTCCGTCCACAGAACCACAGGAGCCCGTCGGCATCGAGGTATCCCACGTCTCCCATCCGGTGCCAGAAATCCGGCCGCCCCGCGGCGGGTCCGGACGGATCGGGAATCTTGGCGAGCGAGGTCCCCTCGGCTCGGCGATAGTATTCGCGCGTCGCCGACGGACTGCGGACGATGATCTCGCCGATTTCGCCGGCGGGAAGCTGGCGGGCGGCGGCGATCGCGGGGATTGGCGCCTCTGTGGCCGCGATGATGGCGACTTCCACTTCGGGAAACGGCCGACCGACGCACGTTCCCGCGCCGGTTCGAGTCAGCGCCGCCGTGCGGTTGAGAATCTCCCGCGCGCCGATCGAAGCGACTGGCAGACACTCGGTGGCGCCGTACGGCGTATGGAACTCAGCCTGCGACTCCAGGACCAGTTGCGAGACTCGTTCTACGACGTGCAGTGGCACCGGCCCTCCGGCGGACAGCGCGCGCTTGAGACCGGGCGGCGTCGGCCGCCGCTCGTGGTAATGCCGGCCGACGCGGTTCCAGAATGCCGGTGACCCGAACGCCTGCGTCACCTCCTGCTGCGCCATGGCGGATGAGATGTTCGTCGGATCGACTCGCGCCGGTCGCGTTGGATCCATCTGCGGAATGACCGTGGTGACCCCCATCGCGGCATTGAACAGTCCGAACAGCGGAAATCCCGGCAGGTCGACCTCCCCTGGTTCAATCCCGTAGAAGTCCTGGATCAATCGCGCCTGCGCGACGAACATGCCATGCTCATAGAGCACCCCCTTGGGCGGTCCAGTGCTCCCGCTGGTAAAGATGATGGCGGCGGGATCACGCGCGGCAATGGCCGGCAGCGCTGCGGATTGCGGCCGCGAAACGGGACGCGGGCGTTCAGGAGCGAGCGGGCGGACCGTGATGTTGTGCCGCGCGCGCGGGAAGCGCTTGCGGAGCAGGGCCCTGATCCATTGGACGCGGCGGATGGCAACGAAGCCGTCCGGCTCGACCTCTTCCAGGCAGCGGAAAATGTTGCTGCGCCCCATTCCCGGGTCGATCAGCACGGCCACAACGCCGGCCTTCAACAGCGCGAACGTCCAGGCGATGAACTCGGTACTGAACGGGACGAACAGGACCAGCTTCATGCCGGGAGTGACGCCGCGACCGATCAATTCGGCGGCGAGACGGTCGGTCAGCAGGTCCAGTTCACCGAACGTGATGGTCCGGTATTTAATCGGCGCGATGTCGCGCCCGAGCGGATCGAGTATGGCCGGCTGGTCGGCGCAGCGGGCGGCGTGAGCCGTGAGCAACGCCGCGATATTGGCAGCCGGCAGCCGGAAGTCAGAGGTCGGAGGTCGGAAGTCGGAAGACGGCAGCTGGTCGTCGGACAGCATCGTGGCCAGACTCTGCGCACCATTCGTACTGTTCGCACTCATACTCGTCACGCCGCCTGCCGCACAAGCAACTCTCCCTTGCCGAGTTCGACAAGGTCGCCGCACCAGCGCTCGTACGTCGCATGCGCGGCGCCTGCGGGCACTGCGAAGCCGGCCGATTGCAGTTCGCGGAGGATCAGCCGCAGAAAGGTGGGCTGATACGGTCCGGAGGACCGGAATGTGGGCAATGGCTCGAATCCGGACGCCGGATTCAGAAACGCGATCGTGCCGCGCTTCATCCCGGCGCCGTGCCGATTGCCGCCCCCGCTGCCGACGACGATCGTCCCGGCAATCATGCCGACGCCTGCGAAGCCTCCAATGCTGCCCGCGACGGCGATCAGCCCCCGCCGGATGCCGTGGCCGACTTCGTCCCCGGCGTCGCCGTGGATCAGGATTTCCCCGCCTGTCATCCCCTTGTGACCGCCGCGATACACCGCGCCGACGAGATGCCCGGCATTCCCCCGCACGTGAATGCGACCCCCGTGCATTTCCGCTCCGCACCAGTCGGCGACGTTCCCCTCGACGACAATCTCGCCCCCCTGCATCTCGGCGCCGAGATGCATGCCGGCGTTCCCTTCGACGCGAATGGTTCCCGCCGTCAGCTTCGTGCCGATCCGCTTGACCTTCGCGAGGTCCCCCTGCCAGACGAGCATGTTGTCGTCCGCCGCCGATCCCTGCACATCGAAGAACTCGCCGACCTGGACCTGGCGGTTTCCGTGCTGGATCAGCGTCCGCTTCACGTCATCCGCCGACTGGCCCCGAACGGTTTCGAGGACGACGGCGTCGACCTCCAGCGGGATGGCAGAGGGAGTGTGTAGCGAGATCGTGAGCGGCATGTCGGATTAGCGCAAGAGTCAATGAGAGTTCGAATGATACCTGCACGAAATGTTCAACGGTATCGCCTCTCTGCATTGACTGGCATTGTTTAACTGGCGTCGCCTGCAGACTCGGAAAGAATTGGAGCAAGTTGCGAGATGAGCTTTGGCACATCGACAGTCGAGACCTGCCAGACGACATCAATGTCGATATTCAGATAATCGTGAACCAGGCGGTGGCGCATACCGACGATCTGATTCCAGGGCACTTGCGGGTGCAGTTGCCGGAACGCCGGCGTGAGTTTGCGTGCCGCTTCGCCCGCCGTCTGGATCAGGTGAGTGATCGCGAGCTGAAGAATCTCGTTCGAATCGAATGCCTCGCGAGTGATACCGAGCGTGTGTCGCTGGATGCGCCGCGCGCAGTCGAGAATGTGCCCGACGTAATTGAGGTCATCCTTCATAGACGAGTATCGCCGTGTTCAAGACCGTCTGCTTCAGGCGGCGATTCAGATACTTCGGATTCACAAGTTCCACGGGATGCCCACCGAGCAGTTGCGAAAGCTCCTGCTCGATGTCGTAGATGCCGAAGCCGGGCGTATGGCCGGATTCGAACTCAACCAGGGCATCGACGTCACTGTCGGGGCGGAAGTCATTGCGCAGGACGGACCCGAAGAAGGACAATCTGCGAATGTGGTGCTTGCGACAAAAGTCGGCAAGCTGCGACTCGGTCGTGGGCAGTTGAGCCGGAATCATGGGGCTGTTCCTCGCCGATCCATCATACGAGGATCAATGACTCACTCCCATTCCTCTGTCCGATCGTACAGAGCAAGATCGACAAACTCATCAAAGTTGTCGCATGCGATCTGGCGACTCGTTGTTAATTTCGCCAAAATGCGGGCCGGGACTCGATCGGCCTGCTCCGCCGACGATCCCGCCGATTCGGAGAATCGCCATGCGTGCCCGCTTGTTGCCGTCGGTCGAACCGGTCGCGCTGTCTCGCCGCCGCGTGCTGCAGTTCGGCGCTCTTGGCACACTCGGATCATCGTTGGCAGAGCCGTCTCAAGCGTCTAGCAGCTCGACGCCGAAGTCCGTCCTGTTCATCTTCGTCAACGGCGGCATCTCGCAGCACGACAGTTTCGATCTGAAGCCGGAGGCGCCCTCCGACATTCGGGGGGAATTCCAGCCGATCGACACGGCCACGCCCGGCATCCAGGTCTGCGAGCACCTGCCGGAGTTTGCGAAGCGATCGAACGACTACGCGCTCGTCCGCTCGATCGCGACCGACAGCAGCGGACACGAGGAAGCGTGTCACATGCTGTTTACCGGCCGGCTCGACCTGCCGCCGGGGTTCAGCCTGGACCGAGTCCCGAACCCGAACGAATGGCCGTCGATCGCTGCGCAGATCACGTATGCGCTGCGTGATCGCGGCGGCTTGCCGCCGGCGGCCGTCCTGCCCCAGCCCAGCGTGAACGAGGCGGCGCGATTTCGTCCCGGCCAGTACGCCGGCCGGCTGGGATCGCGGTGGGAAGCATGGCATCTCGATATCGCGGCCCCGTGCCCGCTGGGCAATGGCGCGTGCCCGAACTGCTTCCGGTTCGACGCCGACCACTTTGAACATGCGGCACAATCGGTGTTCGACGTCCCGCTGTTGTCACTGCCGGATGGGGGCGAGTCCCGGCTCTCGGCGCGAGTCGATCTGCTCGCCGAAGCGGAGCAGTCCCGGCGGTTTGTCGAGCAAACGCAGCTTCACGCGGTCGACCGCAACCGGCGGCAGGCGCTGTCGATTCTGGCCGACGAGCGGACGCGCCGCGCGTTCGAGGTCGAACGCGCCGATCCGGCGATCGTCGACCGCTACGGCCGCAACAAGTTCGGCCTGTCGCTGCTGATGGCGTCGCGGCTGCTCGAATCGGGCGTGAAGTTCGTGCAGGTCAACCTGGGGAAGAACTCCAGCTGGGACACGCACGCGCGGAATTTCGTCAATCTCAAGCGCAACCTGCTGCCGTACTTCGATCAGTCGGTCTCGGCGCTCTTGGATGACCTGCGCGAGTCGGGCCGCCTCGACGACACTCTGGTTGTGATCACCGGAGAATTCGGCCGGACGCCGAAGATCAACAAGGACGCGGGCCGCGACCACTGGGGACCGGTGATGACGTCGGTGTTCGCCGGCGGCGGAGTGCGCGGCGGCCAGGTAATCGGCCGGACCGACGCACTCGGTGCGTATCCGACCGAAGACATGGTCACCGTCGAACACGTGGCGGCGACCGTCTTCGCGGCGCTCGGCATTCCCCGCGATCAGGAATGGCACGATGTCGACGGCCGCCCGCACGCGATGTACCGCGGCGAGCCGATTGGGCGGCTGTACGCGTAATCTCTGTAAGCGTGGTTCGACGGACAGCGAGTCTCTTTTCTATTGGCCGCAGTTCTTGCGGCCTCTTGCGGCTGCGCCGCCCAGACGCATAGCGTCTGGGCCACCCGTTTGGCTCGCCGAGCGGATTCCGAATTGGGCTGCTGGCCGCTACATTTCCCGAATGCCGACACACACCAGATACGCGCTCACCTGGGATCTCGATTCGCTCTATCCGCATCCTGAGCGGGCCGAGTTTCAGACCGTGCTGGAACGTTACAAGTCTGATCTGACGCAACTGGCGGCGGATTCGGAGACATTGCCGGCGTTGTCCGGCAGCGGCGCTA
This sequence comes from Planctomycetaceae bacterium, assembly GCA_016795125.1. Classification (GTDB taxonomy): domain Bacteria; phylum Planctomycetota; class Planctomycetia; order Planctomycetales; family Planctomycetaceae; genus JAEUIG01. The sequence continues at coordinate 8,102 of JAEUIG010000491.1, forward strand.
CAGCGTGGGGTGCGTTCGTGGAGCGGCTCGCCGATCTTCTAGCCCGCTCAGAGGACCTGCATTCGTTTGTCGGCTGTCATGCCGCAGCGGATGCCGAGAACAAGCTGTTCCAGCGACTGGAAGGGCAGCTCTCCGCACTCGGTCCGATACGCCAGCAGGTGTTGACGAATGTCGAGCTGGCACTCAAACAGGTCTCGGAAGCGGAACTTCCCGCCATACTCGCGGCAGATGCGCGGCTGCAGGAAGTCGCGTTCTTTCTGGAGGAGAGTCGTCGCATTGCCGCGTTGCGGCTCCCGAAAGATCAGGAACTGCTCGCCGCTGAGCTGGCGGTGGACGCCATTCACGCCTGGGGGCGCCTGTACGATCGGCTGTCCGGCGAAGTGCGCGTGGAGGTGATGGAGAAGGGGGAGGTCGTCCGCAAATCACCGAGCCAGGTGACATTTGACTCGTCGGAGCGGTCGGTCCGGCAGAACAACTTCTACGCCGCCGGGAAAGCCTGGAGCGAGATCGCCGATACCTGTGCGGAAGCGCTCAATCACATCTCCGGCTTTCGACTGTCCAAGTACCGGCGGCTCGGACTGAAAGACCATCTCGACGCGCCGCTGCGCAACAACCGCATGCAGCGGGAAACTCTGGAAGCGATGTGGAGCGCCGTGTCGGCAAGGCGACCGGTGTTGCTCAAGTACTTTGCGGCCAAGGCCCGGCTGCTCGGCCTGGAGAGGCTGTCCTGGTACGACACGCTGGCTCCGCTGCCGTCGTCGTCCCTTTCAAAGTCTGACTCCGCAGCGGTGACCCTGACGTACGACACGGCCTGCGACCTCGTCATCAAGACGTTCAGCGAGTTCAGCAGCGAACTCGGGGATTTTGCGCGGATGTCGATCGCTGACCGGTGGATCGAAGTCGAGAACCGATCCGGGAAGCGACAGGGAGGGTTCTGCACGGGGCTGCCGACGAAGAAGCAGTCCCGCATCTTCATGACGTACACGAACACGGCTGACAGCATGTCGACGCTGGCGCACGAATTGGGGCATGCCTACCACTCTTATGTCCTGCGCGACCAGCCGATTCTCCTGCAGGACTACCCCAGCAACCTGGCCGAGACGGCGTCGACGTTCGCAGAAGCCGTGCTGGGCGAGCGTCGCCTGGCCGATGCCGCGAGCGCCGATCAGCAGCGGGCGATTCTCGACCACATGCTCAGCGACTCCGTCGCGTTCCTGATGAACATCCATGCGCGGTTTGTGTTTGAGCACAACTTCCACATCGAACGTCGCGACGGGGAACTCAGCGCCGAACGATTCTCCGAACTGATGCTGGCGGCGCAGCGGGAAACGTACTGCGACGGTCTGGACGCCGACGGCTGGTATCCGCAGTTCTGGGTGTCCAAGCTGCATTTCTACATCACTGGCAATCCGTTCTATAACTTCCCGTACACGTTCGGTTACCTGCTGTCACAGGGAGTCTACGCTCACGCGAAGACGGCCGGGCCGGGTTTCGCCGAACAGTACCGGCAACTGCTGATCGCGACCGGCTGCCAGACCGCGGAGGAGGCTATTTCCTCGACGCTGGGCTACGACCTCACCAAGCCCGACTTCTGGAACAAAAGCCTCGACATCGTCGACCAGCGTGTCGCCCAGTTCGTGTCGCTGTGTGAGGGATAAACCGTCAGTTGATTGACCGCACTTGCACGCTGATCGCCCCCTTCTCCCCACAATCGGCGTCAATGAGCAGAGACGCGCCCCTGTGAGGAGCATGTGGCCGAAGGCAATCCTGTTCGGCACTCGAATGACTGCTTTGAATCTACGGTTGGCGAGATTCGTGGCATCAGCGCCGCAGGCCGCACGACCCCAATGGGGTTGCAGATAATAGCCGGGGGTTGAGCGCAGCTCGCCGAACAGGCGAGCGGAGCGATACCCCCGGTCGGCGTTGCACAACCCTTCTCCCTCCCCCCGCTTTTTCGGGGGGAGGGCTGGGGAGGGTGGCGGAACGGTGAGTACGTACTCCATGTGAATCGGCCCTGAAGCAGCGCCGATCGCGCGCATGCGAAGGCGCGTGCTGTGGTCCCTCACCCCGACCCTCTCCCCCGAAAGGCGATTGCGCTGAGGTCAATGCTTCTCTCGGGGGAGAGGGAGAGATTCATCGAGCGCCGTTTGCCACGGGTTCCGCACCGTCCGCCTTGCAGCGAACGGTGCTCCACCCGTGGCTACAAACTTCCGCCCCTCCGGGGCGGCTCTGGCATGTGAACGTGCTACAGTGGGGCAGCCGGCTGAACGATCGCACGAATCGTGCCGAACAGAATTGGGCCGAAGACAGGATAGAGGGCACAAACGGTACTCGCATGACCGACTCGGATCGGCAACTTTTTGAATACCTGCAGACGTTCCTGACCGCAGACCGGCAGGCGCGGTTTGCCGACGTGCTGTCGCAGCGGACGCGGCGGATCACCGTCGTGCTGGAAGACTTTTACGGCACGCACAACATCGGGGCCGTCCTGCGGACCTGCGATGCGTTCGGCATCCAGGATGTGCACGTCATCGAAGATGAGCACGAATTCGAGCACGTCCCGGAAATCGCGCTCGGCTCGCAGAAGTGGCTCACAGTTCATCGTCACGGCGCGCCGCATCCGCGTGTACGCTGCGCGACGGCCCTGCGAGAGGCCGGATACCGCTTGCTTGCGGTGACGCCGCATGCCGATGCGCAGCCTCCCGAGGAGGTCGACGTCGCGCAGCCATGTGCACTGGTGTTCGGCACGGAGAAAGACGGACTGACCGACGAAATCCTGTCGCTGGCGGACGGCGCGGTGAAGATTCCGATGTGCGGCTTCGTCGAAAGCCTGAACGTGTCGGTCGCGGCCGCCCTCTGCATCTATCCGCTGATGCGCCGACTGCATGCGGGCCCCTACGATTGGGGCCTCACTGGAGAAGAACGCGAGACCCTGCTGTACGACTGGGTGCGGAAGTCGCTGCCGCACGTGGCAGCGCTGGAGCAGCGTTTTCGCGAATCGCTCGTCGCGCACGATCCGCTCACGTCGCCGCAGCGCGCCGCAGCCGGTCGTTGATGGCTCGTCCGATGCCGACCTCGGGCGCGAGCTCAGCATAAATGACGCGCAATCCCTGTGCATCCAGCCGCCGCATCGCCGCAAACAGGCTCGCGGCCGCTTCGGGCAAGTCTCCAGCCTGCGACAGAACTTCAGCGGCCACGAATTCTTTGGCGCGAAGGTGTCCCACAAGAAAGAGTGCTCCGACATCCTCATCGGCGGGGACAGTGTGCCAGTTCGTCACGATCCGGAGCGGCGTGCGCGGCGCGTAGTGCTGCGTGAGCATGCCGGGCGCGGCCTGCGGTGCGTCGTCTGTGGAAGACGTGATGGCGGTTTCGATGGGACCGACGATCGCTTCCAGGTCTTCCACCGGCACGCCGCCGTGCCGCAGCAGGACCGGGCGATCAACCAGCGACAGCACCGTCGACTCCACGCCGACGCGGCACGGTCCGCCGTCGAGGATCAGGTCGACGCGGTCGCCGAGCTGCTCGCGAACGTGCGCCGCCGTCGTGGGGCTGATGCGGCCGAACGGATTGGCGCTGGGAGCGGCGATCGGGCAAGCGGCCGCCTTGAGCAGGGCCTGGGCCACCGGATGCTCGGGGACGCGGATCGCAACCGTGGGCATTCCGGCGGTGACGATGTCGGGGACGATGTCCAGCTTGGGTAAGACCAGAGTCAGCGGCCCGGGCCAGAAGCGGCTGGCGAGTCGAGTCGCCTGTGGAGAGAAATCCTGAACAAGCGCACGGGCTGCGTTCAGGTCCGGGACATGGACGATCAGCGGATCGAAGAACGGCCGCTGCTTGGCCTCGAAAATGCGCGCGACCGCCTGCGGGTCAAGCGCGTTCGCGCCGAGTCCGTACACTGTTTCGGTCGGAAAGGCGACGAGCCCGCCGGCGCGAATTCGTCGCGCTGCTTCGTCGATTTCTGCTGGAGTCACGTCCATGGCTGCATCATAGGCATTGCGAGTACGCCGTGCCGACGCAGTCGCCGGAAGTTTGCTTTCGTCCAACAGCGCAGTGCGGTCCGGCGTATGCCAATGTCGGTGAGAACCCTGCTCTCAAAACGCGACGCGGCTGTGGGTTGCCTGCTGGGAATGGCCGTTGGCGATGCGCTGGGTCTTCCCTACGAGTCACTTTCCGCTCGCCGGGCCGCACGGATCCTGGGACCGCCGGACCGGCACAGGTTGATCTTCGGCCGGGGGATGGTCTCGGATGATACCGAGCACGCCTGCATGACATTGCAGGCGTTGCTCTCTACAGCGGGAGGGCTGGACGCGTTCGAGCGCGTACTGGCCGGAAACCTGCGCCGTTGGCTGTTACTGCTGCCCGCAGGCTGCGGCCTGGCGACCGGACGCGCCGTCATCAAGTTGCTCATGGGGTTCCCGCCGCATCACAGCGGGGTGTATTCCGCCGGCAACGGCCCTGCCATGCGCAGCACGATCCTGGGAGCCGTCATTGACGATCCGGAGCAGTTGCGATCGGCAGTTCGCATGGCAACCCGGATGACACATACCGATCCGAAGGCGGAAGCGGGCGCGCTGACGATTGCGCTGGCCGTGCGATCGTCTCGACTCGGCGAATCCAGTCCCGAGGGATTTCTCCGCCTGGTGCGGGTTCAGCTGGCGGGTCTCGAATCGACCGAGCTGTTGCAGCGAATTGTGTCGGCCGCAAACAGCAGCGAATCGACGATCGAGTATGCGGCGCGCCGCTGGCCGGGTCGCGGCATCAGCGGGTACATCCTCGACACCGTGGAAGCCGTGCTGCATGCCTGGTTCCAGAATCCCCTGGATTATGGATCGGCGGTGACGAGTCTGATCCGTTGCGGGGGCGACACCGACACGACGGCGGCCATTGCCGGCGGCATCATAGGCGCTGCCGTCGGGCTGCAAGGCATTCCACCTGACTGGTTGCACGCACTTCACGACTGGCCGCGGACGAACGCGTGGATGGAGAGCCTGGCCGAATCGGCCGTCGCGGCTGTTGAGTCGCGATCCCGCCAACGAGTTCTGCGATTGCCGGTCTGTGGCGTGCTTCCTCGCAACCTGCTGTTCCTGGCGATCGTTCTCGGACACGGATTCCGACGGTTGTTTCCGCCGTATTGATGGCGAGAATTCACTCGCGCCGAATGGAGTGAATACGTTATCATCGGGTATGCACGGATTCGCAGCCGTTCAGCCAGTGTTTCTCGTGAAACAGAGGAATTCGCTCCCGATGACTGTGGCACGCCGGACCTTTCTCGCCCTGGCGATTCTGATGCAGCCGGCGGCCGCTGACGATCTCGATCCGCGCGGCGTGGAGTTCTTTGAGTCGAAGATCCGGCCGGTCCTGGTTCAGCACTGTTACAAGTGCCACTCGGCCGACGCTGAGGAGATCAAGGCGGGATTGCGTGTCGATTCGCGTGCGGGGCTGCTGGCCGGGGGAGATTCCGGTCCGGCGATCGTCCCCGACAAGCCGGCGGAGAGTCTGCTGCTCAGCGCGCTGCGCGGCGATGACTATGCCATGCCGCCGGACGGCCTGCTGCCCAAACAGGTCGTCGACGATTTCGAGCAGTGGATCGCGATGGGCGCGCCCGACCCCCGTGAGGGTGATGAGCCTGTCGCGGCCGAGCCGCAGATCGACTTGGCGGCAGGTCGGCAATTCTGGTCGTTCCGACCGATCGGGAATCCCGCAGTCCCGCAGCCGACCGATGCTGCCTGGTGCGCCACCGACATCGACCGGTTTCTTCGCGCTCGACAGGAACTGGCGGGTCTCGCGCCTGTTCCCGATGCGGATCGGCGAGTCCTCGTGCGCCGCGCGTACT
>JAEUIG010000513.1 GCA_016795125.1 Planctomycetaceae bacterium
GAGTCCACAAAGGGAGGATGGCCGGTCAGCAGGGCGTACAGCGTGGCGCCCAGGCTGTAGATGTCGGACCGCTCGTCGACGGAGTCCATGCCGCGCGTCCGCTCCGGCGACATGTACGCAATGTCGCCGATCAGCTGTCCGGGGCGGGTGATCTGCTGGGAGCCGACTCCTTCCAGCGACTTGGCCAGCATCAGGTCGCCGAGCTTGGCGATCTTGTCCTTCGTCACGAGGATGTTCGACGGCATGATGTTCCGGTGCATGATGTGCTGCTCGGCAGCGACCTCCAGCGCACGCGCCACGTGCACGGCCACGCGGAACGCGTATTGCCATTCGAGCATGCCGGCCACGCCGATGCGGCGGATCACCTGGGTCAGGCTCTCGCCGTCGACATACTCCATGGCGATCCAGGCGTAGGGTCCGGTGTGCCCCGCCGCCTGAATCTGCACGATGTTCGCGTGCCGCAGCGGGTACATCGTTTTCATCGCGCGGATGAACCGCTGCACGTGTTCGTCATCCTTGGCCAGTTCGGGCCAGAGCACCTTGAGGGCGACGCGGCTGCCGTCGGCGGTGTTCGACGCCAGAAAGACCGCCCCCGACGTGCCGTGGGCGATTTCCTTCTCGATGGCGTAACGGGACAGCTTCTGCCCGATGAGGCCCGCGAGCGGCGACGCGGCGGCCGCAGCCGGTGCGTTGACCGCCGGCGACTTCGCCGTGCCGTCCGAGACGGCCTCGAACTGCAGGACCGTGTCGCCGAGCTGGATCATGTCGCCGTGCGACAACGTGTTGCGGGTGATGCGCTGATGGTTGACGGCGGTTCCGCCGGTGCTGCCGCCATCGACGAGAGTCACCACGCCGTTGTGCACCTCGACGGTGGCATGCTTGCGTGACACGCGCGGGTCGGTGAGCGCCAGCGTGGCTTCCTGTCCCCGGCCGATGATCGCCGGCCGACCGTCATCGAGAGAAAACGCACGGCCCTGGTCGGGACCGGAAAGCACGCGAAGTTGAAGCTGCATGGCATGCTCAATTCAAGGCGCGGTGGAGGGGGAGGCAACGTCGCCGGCAGCGCTCCCCGGGCCGAAGGTGCGGTGAAACCGCATCGAGAGTTGATGGATGGGATCATTCTCCCCCAGTTCCTGCCGTAGTGTATCAAGTTCCTCGGCGTCCAGCGGGTCTGCCGTTCCATCCGTCGCCGTCCGGGTTCCGGTCCATAGTTCGACGGCCCTGACGATCTCCTGCCGTTCCACGCCTCCCAGGTCGGGAAGCAGCACGCGCCAGACCCGGACTTCTCCCGTGCTCGTCCCGGTGACCATTTCCGAGTGCTCCGGCCGGAACGCGACGCAGTTGACAAACGCGGCATGCCCTCGGGGTTCTCCCAGCGGCGCGCCGGATACGGCGTCCCAGACCTGGCAGGATTCATCGCGACTGGCCGTGGCGACGAGGCGGCCGTCGTTGCTGAAGCAGGCATCGAAGATCGGGATCGAATGTCGCGCGAGCTCCCGAATCATCCGGCAGTCCTGCGGGTCCCACAGGCGAGCCGCTCCATCGACGCACGAAGTCAGGACGACTTGGTCGTCCGGACTGAAGTGCGCCCGGGTCAGGTAGCCGGGATGCGGCATCGGCTGCCCGATCAACAAGCCGGTCTGCGTGTCCCACAGCCGGGCGGTCAGATCCCAACTGCCGGTTACCAGACGACTGTCATCGGAACTCACGTCGATGCTCGTGACCCAGCCGGCATGCCCTTCAAACACTTGCTGCGTGTTGCCCGTGGACAGGTCCCACGTGCGCACCCGATGGTCATGAGATCCGGTCAGCAGGCGGGTTCCGTCACGACTGAAGGCGACGGCGGAGACGGCGTCGGGATGCAGCAGTTCCACGGCCGGTGCACCGTCCGCCGGAAGATCCCAGCAACGGGCGCTGCCGTCCTCGCAACCGGTCGCCAGTCGCCTGCCGTCGGCACTGAAACAGACGCACAGGACTGGGCCGGCGTGCTGCAGCGGCTCCCCCAGCGGGCCACCGGTCTCCAGGTCCCACAGCCGGGCGGTTCCGTCGGCGCCGGCCGATGCGGCCAGCTTGCCGTCGGGACTGCAGGCGATGCCGTCGATCGCGCCGCGGTGCGCTGTGAACTGCAGTCGCGGTGCGCCTCCCCGTGCGTCCCACAGGCGGGCCGTATTGTCCCAGCCGCCGGTCACCAGTCGTTCGCCATCCGAACTGAACTCAGCATGGACCACGAATCCTTCGTGCCGCAATGGTTCGCCGATGGCGACGCCGGTTTCTCCGTTCCACAGTCGCACCGAGCCGTCCGAGCAGGTGGTCGCCAGACGGCTTCCGTCCGGGTTGAAGGCCAGCCGCATGACGCCGCCGGCATGCGTCATCGGAACGCCGATGGCCGCGCCGGATGCCGTGTCGTACAACTGGGCGGCATTGGTTTCTCCGCCAACCGCCAGCCGCGTCCCGTCCGGCGAGAAGCGCACGGCAAACACGCCGACGTCCTGGCGCAGCAACTCCGTCAGGAGCGTGCACGTCGCGGCGTCCCACAAGCGCGCCGAGCCGTCCTGGCTGCACGTGGCGATTCGTTGTCCGTCCCGATCGAACTCGGCGGCCATCACCAGAGCGTCGTGCTGCATCGGGACCCCCAGTTCGGCGCCGGTGATGCCGTCCCAGAGTCGGGCGGAGTCTCCGTAGACGGACGTCAGCAGCTTTGCGCCGTCGTGACTGAACGACACGCTGACATGGATCGGAGTGCCGATGATTTCGCCGTGTGGCAGTGGATCGCTGATGGGGAGTGCGGTCTGCAGGTCCCAGAGGCGTGCGGCATTGTCGGCGGCGACTGAGGCGAGTCGGTTGCCGTCAGGACTGAAGCAGACGCCGAGCACTTCCGCGTCATGCAGCAGCGGCTTTCCGAGTCTTTTGCCGGTGGCGACGCTCCAGAGGTCGACGCGACCTTCGCTTCCCGCCGTCGCCAGCGTTTTTCCATCGGGGCTGAAGTTCGCACCGTGTGCGCGCCCCCCCAGCCGGATCGCCGGCATCATCAGCGTCCCCGTCAGCGGATTCCACAGCCGCACACTGCCGTCCAGACTGGAAGTCGCAATGGTCGCCCCGTCGGCGCTGAAGTCGACGCTTTCAATGCGCCCGCCATGCCGGAACGGCGCAGCCAGTTGCTTGCCGCCTTGCAGGCAGCGATCGATGAGGACTCGCTCAAAGCTCGGCTGCACCGGATGCTTGGCTTTGATCATTGTCCAGGCGCGCTGCAGGTTGACCTGCCCGCTGTTGGTCCGACCTTCGCGGTAGTCGCGGACGCCGCTGTCGAAGTAGTTGTTTGCCAGCGCTTCCTGCAATCGACCGGCATGACTGCTCGCCAGAATCGCAAAGAAGGTTGATCCTGCCGTACCGCCGATCAGTGAGATCGCCAGCACTCCCAGCAGAACAGCGACAGACCTGTTGCGCTGTGACCAGCGCCACACGCGGGTCACTGGTCCGATCGGACGGGCCAGGATCGGCTCGCCGCGCAGCCAGCGCTGCAGTTCGGCGGCGACCGCCGCCGCCGTCGCGTATCTCCGTTCCGGCGGTTTCTCGAGGCACTTGAGAACAATCGTTTCCAGGTCTGAGGGAATGGAAGGATTGAGTCGGGTCGGTTCCAGAGGGCTGTCGGCGAGGACTTGCAGCAGGGTGTCCATCACCGTCGCTGCCTGAAACGGCGGTCGTCCCGTCAGCAGGCAGTACAACGTGGCGCCGATCGAATAAACATCGGATCGGGGGCCGATCTCAGCCGACTTGCCGGCGGCCTGTTCCGGCGGCATGTAGTTGGGCGTGCCGACGACGTTGCCGGTCCCGGTCAGGCCCGCATCCTGCTCGCCGCGTTTGGCGATGCCGAAATCGGTGATCCGCGGCTGCTGATCCCGATCCACCAGCACGTTCGCCGGTTTGAGGTCGCGATGGACAATGCCGCGCTGATGCGCGTATTCCACGGCCTCGGCGACGCGACGCATCAGTTCGGCTGCCTGCCGGGCTTCGACCGGTCCCGCCGCAGCGAGGTCCGCCAGGCTCCGCCCTTCGACATAGGGCATCGAGAAAAAATGCTGGCCCGCCTGTTCGCCGATCTCAAAAATCGGCACCAGCCCCGGATGGTCCAGGCCCGCCGCGGCCTGGGCCTCCCGCCGGAATCGCAGCACCGCGGATTCGTCCGCCAGCTGGCTGGGCAGAATCATCTTGACCGCGACGATCCGATCGAGACGTACGTCGCGTGCCCGGTAGACCACTCCCATGCCGCCCCGGGCCACTTCCGCCAGCAACTCATAGTCGCCGACCTGACTCCCGATGGGAGACGCGGCGGCATTCGGCGGCGAAGCAGTCACGCTCGCGCTCGGCGGTCCCGCAATGGACCGCGGCGGCAGCGTCGGTTCGTCCTGATGATTGCCGGGTGTCACGGCGCAGGCTGGGGAATTCTCGGCCCACCGACGGCCGATGGTGGACTTGCGAGAATGGAGTCACTCCTCCGCAACGACAGGATTCGTCAGCGCGCCGATCTTCTCGATCTCGATCGTGACCGTGTCGCCCGGCTGCAGGAACACCGGCGGCTTGCGCGCTCCGCCGACGCCGTGCGGCGTGCCGGTCAGGATCACCGCGCCGGGGCTGAGCACCGTGCTCCCGCTGAGGAACTCGATCAGCGTCGGCACGTCGAAGATCATGTCGCCCGTCGTCCAGTCCTGCATGGTCTGGCCGTTGAGGACGGTCTTGATCGTCAGCGCGTTGGGATTCGGGATTTCATCGCGCGTCACGAGCGCCGGGCCCAGCGGGCAGAACGTGGCGAACGTCTTGCCGCGGCACCACTGTCCGCCGCCCCACTTGAGCTGCCAGTCGCGGGCGGAGACGTCGTTCGCGCAGGTGTAGCCTAGGACGTAATCGAGCGCATGGGCCTTGGAAACGTTGCGGCATTCCTTCCCGATGACGACGGCCAGCTCGCACTCGTAGTCGACCGCGTCGCTGCGGAGCTTGCGCGGCAGCACGATGGGCGCGCCAGGATGCTGCACGGCGGACGAAGCCTTCATGAACAGCACCGGCTGCTCGGGGATCGGGTTCTTCCCTTCTTCGGCATGCTTCCGGTAGTTGAGGCCGATGCAGAAGATGTCGGCCGGATGCACCGGCGCGAGCAGCTGCCTCACGTCGGCGGCCTGCTTGGTGTCGCGCAGACCGGCAAACAAGTCGCCCTCGAGTCGCGTGGCCGAGCCGTCGACCTGCTGGCTTCCGTAGTGCGTCGTTCCCTGTGAGTCGCGATAGCGGATGATTCTCATTGAGATGCGTGCGAAAGTGTGAAAGTGCGAAGGTGCGTGCCGGAGGGTGAGTCGTCGCTATCCGTCGCTTGCGGTTTCGCGATTCCCCGAAGCCTCATTCCCCGCCGGTCAATCATCGCTGGCCGGCACGGCCGTTGTCGCCGGTCCGCGGATTTTCATATTGAGCATTTCCACGACCAGTGAAAACGCCATGGCGAAATAAATGTAGCCCTTGTTGAAATGCGTGCCGATCCCCTCGGCGACCAGGAGTACGCCGATCAGGATCAGGAAGCTGAGCGCCAGGACTTTCAGCGTGGGGTGCCGTTCGATGAACCCGCTCACCCTTCCGGCGAACGCGAGCATCACGAGCATGGACAGGATAATCGCCACCACCATCACCCAGATTTTGTCGCGGCTCACCATCCCCACCGCCGTGATCACCGAGTCCAGCGAAAACACCATGTCGAGAAGAGCGATCTGGAAGATCACCCCGCCAAAACTGGCCGCCTTGGCCGTGCGCTGCTCGACTTGGCCTTCGATCTTGTGATGGATCTCGATCACGCTCTTGCCGATCAGGAACAGACCGCCCGCGAGCAGGATCAGGTCGCGTACCGAGATTCCGTTAACCGCGATTCCATGTTCGATTCCGGCCGATGCTTCGCCATGCGCTCCGGCCTGTGCCGCCGCTTCCAGGACCTTCGGGTTGAACCAGCCGGCGGGAAGAAAATCCGACAGGTGGAACAGCGGCGACGTAAGTCCGAGCACCCAGCTGATGCTGAACAGCAGCCCGATCCGGGTCAGCAGCGCCACCGACAGGCCGATCGAACGGGCCCTGGGCTGTTGAGCGGGCGGAAGGCGGCCGGCGAGAATCGCGATGAACACGATATTGTCGATCCCCAGGACGATTTCCATCGCCGTGAGGGCCACCAGTGCAAACACGATGTCCATCCGTCGTTCCCACCTCCGCGCAGCGGCATTGCGGAAGGGATGATAGGGTTTCCACGACGGTCCGCGTAGGGTGAAGGGTGGGTTGATGGTTTATGGTTGATCGTTGTTCGACGTTACCGCCACCAATGTCACAATCGAAAATCGAAAATCGAAAACCCAGAATCGGCCGCGTGTTTGCGGTCGTTCCCGCGGCCGGACACTCGCGGCGGATGGGCCAGCCCAAGCTCCTGGTGCGAATCGGGGGAGAGTCGATCATCCGCCGCCTGGTCGGTGCATTGCAGGCAGGCGGCGTTACGTCCGTGTCCGTGCTGGTTCGCGAGGCCGATCTGGACCTGCAGGCCGAGCTTGCCGGGTCGGGCGCACGGGTCGTTCTGACGCCCGACACGCCGGACATGCGGGCCAGCGTGGCGACCCTGCTGGGCGTGATTCAACAGGAAGACGCGCCGCAGCCGGAAGACAGCTGGCTCCTGGCGCCGGCCGATCACCCTTTTCTGTCGGCCCAGGTCGTTTCTGACCTGCTGGCGGCGCGGCAGCCCGGGGACGCCGGGATTCTCGTCCCCGTCCATGCCGGCCGGCGCGGTCATCCCACTTGCTTTGCGTGGGGACTGGCGGCGCGGGTCGCTGCCATGCCGGCAGGCCAAGGCATCAACCAGCTCCTGTGCGACGGCTCTGTCCACGTGCGGGAAGTCCCGACGGGCTTCGCCGACGTCCTGACCGACCTCGACACCCCCGACGATCTGGAACGCCTGCGGCAGCGGCTGGAGTCTTATGGCGAACCGGTTTGCGACGAACGCGACCGTTAGCTACGCTGCCGCAGTCACCGATGGTCGTTGGCACTCGGCCTCCTCGGAATCCGCGCGGATTTTTCATCCGCGGACCGGCGGCCGCTAGAATGCGTCAACGGTTGTTGGCTCCCTGACTGTTCTTACGGGTGGATGCATGGCGGACGATCGGGATAATTTTTCCTCCAATGCCGGAGAACGGCCGAACGACGCGCGCCCGTCGAATGCCAGGGGAACACGCCGTTCCGCAGAGGACGCCCCGCGCGGCGGCATCCCGCCGTTCTGGTTCATCCTGCTGGTCGGGCTGCTGCTGTTCTTCGTCTGGCAGTGGCAGGCCTCTCCCGAGCGGAACGGCACCCACGTCGACTACAGCTTCTTCCTCAAGCAGCTCGAAGCCAAGAACGTCAAAGACGTCGAGATCATCAGCAACACGCTGATCGGCCACTGGAAGACCATTCCCGAGAATCCGGCCGCGAAGGACGGAGTCTCCGCGCCGCCGATGAAGGATGCGTTCAACACCACGATCGTCAATCTGGAGGACCGCACCCTCATCAACGAGCTGATGACGCAGGCGGTGCCGTTCTCCGAGCAGAACCAGTCGATCGGACTGCTCACCGAACTGATCATCTGGACGCTGCCGCTGTTTCTGCTGATGGCATTCTTCATCTACATGATGCGGCGTTCCGCCGATCCGTTTTCGTCGGGTATGTTCGGCAGCTTTGTGCGGAGTCCGGCCAAGCGGTTCAAGGCGAGCGACCAGCGCAACACGTTCGACGACGTCGCCGGGATGGAACACGCCAAGCGCGAGCTGCAGGAGGTCGTGGAGTTTCTGAAAGACCCGGCGAAGTTCCAGCGGCTCGGCGCGCAGATCCCCAAGGGGGTCCTGCTGATGGGTCCGCCGGGAACCGGCAAGACTCTGCTGGCGCGGGCCACGGCCGGCGAGGCGGGCGTGCCGTTCTTCTCGATCAGCGGATCGGAATTCATCCAGATGTTCGTCGGCGTCGGAGCGAGCCGCGTCCGCGACATGTTCCGCACGGCCAAGGAGAACGCGCCGGCCATCCTGTTCATCGACGAAATCGACGCGGTCGGCCGGATGCGCGGCGCCGGACTCGGCGGCGGTCACGATGAGCGCGAACAGACGCTGAATCAGATCCTCAGCGAGATGGACGGGTTCCACCAGAACGAGGCGGTCATCGTCATCGCCGCCACGAACCGTCCGGACGTGCTCGATCCGGCCCTCCTGCGGCCGGGCCGATTCGACCGGCACGTCGCCGTCGAGCGGCCGTCCCGGCAGGGACGCGTGGGCATCCTGAAGGTCCACGTCCGCAAGGTGGCGCTGGCGGACGACGTCAATCTCGATGAAATCGCGGCCGGCACGATCGGGTTCTCCGGGGCCGACCTGCGCAACCTCGTCAACGAAGCAGCGCTGAACGCGACGCGCGAAGGGAAGAACTCCGTCACGAAGGAAGACTTCGAAGCGGCCCGCGACAAGATCCTGATGGGGGCCAAGCGCGAGGAAGTCCTCAATCCGCACGAACGGGAAATGACCGCCTACCACGAGGCCGGTCACGCCCTGCTCGCCTGGCTGCTGCCCGACGTCGATCCGGTCCACAAGGTGACAATCATCCCGCGCGGCCGAGCCCTCGGTGTGACGCAGATGCTGCCTGAAGAAGAACGCTATCACATCGGGGAAAAGCGGCTGCATTCCGAACTCACGGTGTTCCTCGCCGGCCGCGCGGCGGAGAAGCTGGTGTTCGATGAGTTTTCCGCCGGGGCCGAAGACGACCTCAAGCGCGCGACGCACATCTCGCGGCGGATGATCGGCCACTGGGGAATGAGCGACGTCATCGGCCCGGCCGCGTTTCGTGACGGCGAGGAACATCCGTTCCTCGGCAAGGAAATGCACGAGGCCCGCCAGTACAGCGAAAAAACAGCGTTCACGATCGACCAGGAGGTCCAGCGGTTCCTCAACGCGGCCCATGATCGGGCCACGACGATGCTCATTGATCACCGCGACAAGCTCGACAAGATCTCCAAGGGACTGCTGGAAAACGAACTGCTCGACCGCGACGACATCACCGCCCTGATCGGCCCGCCGGTGCAGCGAACGCCGGGGAACCCCATCGGCGGTCCGCTGCTCGCTCCTTGAAAATGCAAAACCGCAAGCGGAATTCGCTTGCGGTTTCGCAGCTTCAATCAACCCGCAGCGGCCAGCGTGCAGGCGAACTCCAGCCGGACGGTTGTCTTGCCGCCGACCAGCGTCTTTCCCTTGAGGAAGAACGCATTGCCGAGGCGTTCGGTCAGCTCCACTTCGATGTCCAGCACGTCTCCCGGCCGGACGAGCTGCCGGAACTGGACGTTATTGAGACGAGTGACGACCGGGACGGCCTCCGGCGCCGGCGGCGAGATGCGCGCGATCAGCAATGCGCCGGCTTGAAACGCCGCCTCGATCTGCAGCACACCCGGCAGCACCGGGAACGCCGGGTAGTGCCCGCGGAACACGTCCAGATCGGCGGTGATGTGCTTGCGGGCATGGATCCGCGTGTCATCCACCGAGACCACTTCATCGACCCACAGGAACGGAGGACGATGGGGGATCTGCTGCTGGATGGCGGAAAGGTCCAGAGCGCTGGACGGGGACTCGGCGTCAGTGCTGTCGTCACGATTCATCATCGTGATAGCTTCTGAAAGGGAATTGCAAATTGCAAATTGAACATTGCAAATTGCACCCGGGAGGGCGAGGCTCCCGCCGATCCGCTGCATCACAAACGCGATGCATGACAAGAGCAGCAGCGAGCGATCCTCCTCCCTCTCCCCCGAAGACAGCGATGAATTCAGAGGGAGCGCCAGTCGGGGGAGTGGGCCAATTCTGTTCGGCACGAAGAATGCCGTGAGAGGCAGGCCCAGTGACATCAGATCGGCGTTGAGCGAAACGCCCCAACGGGGCGCCACTCGACAGCCCAGGGCGCAGCCCTGGGTCAGGGGTCGAACAGGGACG
>JAEUIG010000543.1 GCA_016795125.1 Planctomycetaceae bacterium
CGTGCCACGCGTTACGCCGACGCGATTAAGGGCCTTGAGCGACGTCCAGACTTCGCGGCCAGCGATTCGGCCGGCAAGCAGGTCGCGGTACAGGTCGACCAGCCGGGTCAACTCCGCGGCCGGCGCATCCTGCAGAAGTTCGATACGGAACCGGCGTACCCCCAGTGCCTGGAGGTCGCCAGCGACTTCCGCACTGCTTTGCGGAACGGCGTTAAACACGGTGTTCCGGCAACCCACGTCCGCCTTGAGCGGGTGCTCCGCGCCGATCCGGTCGCGCAGGAGCACGTTGTGATCGTCGCAGGGGCGGCCGCAATTCGTCTTGTTCGTGCCCGGAGACAGCACGGCGCAGAACACGCAGTGTTCCATGTGGAAGAGCGGCATGTGCTGATGCAGCACCACTTCGAGCAGGTTCGGCGAGGTCTGTCCGGCGAGCGCGAGCAGCTGTTCGCGGTTGAGATCGAACGACGGCGTGACGCGCTGCGCGCCGAGTTGCAGCAGGAGGTCGACGGTCAGTTCATTGGCGGCGTTGAGTGAGAAGTCGGCGATGCACGGCAGGCCAAGGCCGGTGAAGTACTCCAGGCCGGAAAGGTTGCGCACGAGCACGGCGTCCGGCTGGTGCCGGGAGATGGCCTTGAACAGCCCAATTTCTCCCGGCTTCTGAATGCGTGGCGTCGCCAGTGTGATGAGCGCTGCGTGCTGCCGTGCGGCGGCCACCGCCTCGCGAAATTCGCGCGGGTCCTGGAAGTCGGCCGACACCTGCGTCACGCCGTGGTCCAGCACGGTCCGCAACTGGAACAGCGTGCGGCAGAGGACCGTCAGTTCTGCCGCCACGTCCGCTCCGGGGGTGACCGGAACTACTGGACGCCGCAGTTCCGGCAAGATGGGCGTGCGAGGATGCGCTGCGCGCTGCTTGCCGACGGCATCCCGGAGTTCCGCCAGCCGTGTGGCGACCTGCCGGCGCAACAGTCCCAGCACACTGTGCGGGACCATCGGAGCCCCCGTAATCGTGGCCGACAGCTGTTCGAGCACAAACCCGGTGCCCCCCAGCCGGCCGAGCTGAGTCGTTAGTCCCGCTTCGGTCAGTGGATGCTTCGTCGCTGCGGCGAGTGGTGCATCGCTGGCGCAGTCGAACGGCGGCAGTCCGCGGGCCTCGACCCGGAGTTGCAGCGGCCGGCCGACGGCGGCTTCGGCCGTGATCCGCACCGGCAGGTCGCGGCCGCGAATCTCGCCGGCGAACGACTGCTGCAGTCGCCTGGTCAGCGCCGGATCGTCCGTCTTCCACACGCCGAGACCCGCGTGCAGATGTCTGGGATCGAGGGCGCCGTCGGCAAACTCGAGCTCGACGACGTGCATCCCGGCCGACCGACGCTCGGCGTGCACGGCGAAAATGCGGCCGCCCTGCTCCGTGCCGGCCACGCGGTCGCCCTCAAACACGACGCCGTCTCCGGCCTTCACGCTGCCCGTCAGCGCGACTTCGACGCGGCCGCGCTGGACAGCACGGATCGTGCCGATCCGCACCCCGCGTTTGGCCGAGCTGAGCGCAGGCACCAGTTGCTTGTGATCGCAGCCCTGCAGCCAGCCAACGGAAAACCCGCGGGAGAACGACAGTTCCATTTCTTCGACATCGCGCGGCGTGAACTCCACGGGACGGCCGGCGACGGCGGCGTCGATGGCCTGCCGGTAATGCCGCGTGATGTTGGCGACGTATTCGGGAGTCTTCAGGCGGCCTTCGATCTTCAGCGAACAGACTCCGGCACGCAGCAGATCGGGCACCAGCGCATACGCGGCCAGATCCTGCGGGCTGAGCAGATACCGCTGCTGCTCCAGATCGACGTCCGCGCCGTCGCAGATGACTTCGTACGGGAGGCGGCAGGCCTGTGCACACTGGCCGCGATTCGCGCTCCGGCCGCCGAGCGCTTCACTCGTGAGGCACTGCCCGCTGTAGGCGACGCACAGCGCGCCATGCACGAACACCTCCAGCGGCATCGACGTCTGCCCGCGAATCTCGGCGATCTCCGCAATCGACAGCTCTCGTGCCAGGACGACGCGCTGCACTCCCAGTCGCTCGGCGACGGCGATGCACTCGGCGCTGGTCAGCGTCATCTGCGTTGA
>JAEUIG010000563.1 GCA_016795125.1 Planctomycetaceae bacterium
AGAATGGTTCGTATCCTCCCGGGGAGCTTTGATCCGCTCATCCCCCCGGGCTTGGACCGCCGCCCGAAAGTCTTCGGGATCGGCTTTCACAAGACGGGTACGAGCACGCTCGGCTGCGCGCTCCGCCAGCTCGGTTACCGCGTGCAGAAGGGCTGCGCGTTCAATCATCCCGGCAAGCTGACGGTCCCGGAACCAGTCACGCTGGACAACGTCTGGGACGCCGTACGTCCGCTGGTCCCGCTGTACGGCGCCTTTGAAGACAATCCCTGGCCGCTGCTATTCCCCCAGCTGGACGCGGCGTTTCCCGGATCACGCTTCATTTTCACGCATCGCCTGCCGGACCGCTGGATTCGCTCCGCCGCGCGGTATTTCGGCAGCAAGAGCAACGCCACGCTGGACCTGATTTACGGCCGGCGTGGATTTCAGATCGCCGGGAACGAGGCGATCGCCCTGGCCCGCTATGAACGGCACAACGCGGAAGTGCTGGATTACTTCCACAGTCGTCCCGACGATATCCTGGTGTGGAACCTGGAGTCCCACTCGGACTGGGCGCCGCTGTGCCGCTTCCTCGATTGCCCGGCGCCGGCGACTCCGTTCCCGCATGCCAATCCCGGGACGCGCGTCCGCGCGAATCCCCCACCAGCGGCTGCGGCCGCCTGATGCGGCCAACGGCCTGCGGCTATGCCGCTCGTGCAACGGCCGCTTGCGGCGGCTGCTTCGCCGACGTCCAGTCGTCGAAGCTGTAACCGAACCTGTGCTTCAGCAGGCGATCACAGCGGGTGGAGAAGTATGCGCGGTCGTCGTCGCTGAACCATTCGACCGGGTCGCGTTCGTCCTGGCGGACGAGGTTGTGCGTCCGCACCCGCGGCTCCTGGCGCGACATCTCCTCCTTGCTGCAGGCGACGGCCGCCTGCTGAAACACACCCGGGTCGGTGATCGGCAACTCGAGGAATCGCCAGAAGCGTTCCAGTTCGCCGGCGGTATCCCGGCGCATGTTCTCGTAGTGCACGGTGCAGACCTGGCCCGGCAGGCGTTCGCCGACGCGACCCCAGGCATTGAAGAACACGATCCGCTTGTCGAGATCCCACTTGAACTGCCGGCCGAACACCCGGTGATCGCGGAGGTATTCCGAGAACGTCAGCGTCGTGTCCTGCCTGTGCTTCTCGTACTGGCCGACGAGCGAGGCCCGAATATCGCGCAGCAGCAGCACGTACTTGGGGAATTCGAACAGTCGCCGCATCGGTCCCGCGTGCACGAGCGGGCTGGGCGCATGGTGCGTCCAGATCAGCTGCGGGATGTGCGGGTACGGCTGCGGGACGCGCGGATGCCCGATGATCAGCCGGTCATCGATGTGGCGCAGCGGCGGAATCTTGAACTCCGCCGACACGACGTGCGCGAGCAGATTGTTGATCCAATGGCTTCCGGACTGCTGTCCCGTGACGATATGCCCATAGGCGTGCCGGTGCCAGAACACCGACATCCGGAACAGGTCGTGGATCAGGTAACGGGAGGCGTACGTCAGGTCCATGGGCTTGGTAGTGAATCGTTGGTAGTGGGTAGTTGATAGTGGGCAGGAAGAGTGGGAGAAGCACTTCCTACCCACTATCCACTACCCACTATTCTCGCTGTTCTACGCCGGCCGCTGGGCGACCATCCACATGCGGTCGCTGGTCGGCAGGTGGTCCCGCAGCCGGAACTGTGCGATGCGCAGGCCGGCGCCGGTCACCATTCCCCGCAGCGAGTCCGGCACGAAGTAGTTCACGTGATCGGGGAAGCGGAAGCCGCACCAGCGCGAGCCGCGGACACGCCGGTTGAGGCACCCGAAGTTCGGCACCTGGATGACGGTGTAGCCGCCGGGGCGCAGCACGCGGCAGGTCTGCTCCAGCACGTCGCGCGGCTGCGTTTCGTGCTCCAGAAAGGCACGCATCATCACGGCGTCGAACGAGCGGTCCGGCAACTGCCTGAGTCCTGAGAGCGCGTCGGCATGGATGACCTGACCTCCGACGGACTGGGCGATTTTCTGCGCCTCCGCAGCGGCATTGGCGTCGAGCTCGATCCCCGATCCGCGAAGATCCGGCGCGGCACGTTCGATGTTGCCGCCGATGCCGCAGCCGATATCGAGGAACTCGCCCTGCGGCACGAACGCCTTGAGAAAGATCAACGCCTTGTCGTTGTAGCCAAACGCGCGCCGTCGGAGCCTGCGCAGTTTGCGCTCCGCTTTCAGGAGCGTCGGTTCCTTGCCGATCTTCCGTTCGCGTTCTTCGACCTTGGTCTTGGTCCACGCGAACTCGCTGACGAGTTCGTCGTAACTCGCGGCGTTCTCCAGATACACGAACTGGCACGCGGAGCAGGTCTTGATCCGCCAGTGCTCGCGGCTGTACGGGGACGCCGCAGCGGCACGGTTGTCATTCCCGCATGCCGGACAGGATCGAATGTTTTCGCCCATTTCTTTGACCTCGTAGCGGAACGCAGATGACGCAGATTCAAGAGATTTGCGCAGATCTTCAATTGCCTTCAGAAACATTCCTTGAGTCGCGGGGATGCCAAGACCACGATGCCATATCGATCGCCAGCCCTTTACACTTCCTTGACCAACTCCATTAAGCGCCTATCCGAGAACTGCAAACCATCCGGGTGGCCGGGGTTGGAGCAACGCGAAACCCCGGCGAACACACACCGGGGCTTCCCTTCGGTCCAGCCCCGGCCACCCCTTTCCGGTATTCGGATAGGCTCTAAGTCCGCTTAGTTGTTGCAGTGAATCCGTTTCATATCCTTTCCATCTGCGTCATCCGCGTTCCATTCTTACGCCGCGCGGCGGGCGACGACCTTGAGGGTCGTTTTCAGCCGCAGCGGAGCGGACAGGACTTCGAGACCGCGGCGTTCGAACAGCGCGGTGATCGACTTGCGTCCGAACAGGACGATGTGCTCCGGCGGCTTGAGGCCGTACCAGCTGAGGATGTCGTGCGGGATGCGGAAGTGCGTCGCGTGCGGCGTCGTGAGAAACACGATGCCGCCGGGATTGAGCAACGCCCGCAGGTCATCCACGAACGCCTGCGGATCGGTGACATGCTCGATGACCTCCGTGCTGAAGATCAGGTCGAACTTCTCGCCGCGACGCGCCAGCTCCGACGATGACACGTGCAGGAACCGGCACTGGGGATACTGCTGCGCCGCGAACTCGATGCTCTGCGGATCGAGATCGATGCCGGTCGCTTCGAAGCCCGCCATCCGCGCCGCGTCGACCGACGACCCGATGCTGCAGCCGATGTCGAGGAACCGCCGCCCCGGCACGAGGCGTTTCAGCCGCATGATCCGCCAGCGCGCCCGGCGGAACTTTCCGCCGGATTTCCGCAGGTATTTGTCGTTGCGCGGATGCTGGCTGTAGAACTCGTCGATCTCCGCGCCCGTCGGCATCGGGTTCACGAACACCAGGCTGCACCGCCGGCACTTCCAGACGTGATAGTCGTTCTTGTCGCCGAGGTATTCCGGGGAGGGCGCTTCGCAGGACAGGCACACCGGCGCGGGGGGCCGGGCCGAACTCTCGATCGATTGCGCGGTCGTCGCCGCGGCGTCCTGGCGCAGGGCGGCCTGCGCCCGCACCCGCCGCCACGCGCGCAGTGGGAGCTGCAGGGGACTGGATTTCCAGGTCTTGAAGACGACGTCGTTCGCCGATGTCGCCACCGGTTCGACGTGCTCAAACGCCTGCCGCAGCTTGGGCCGCCACCAGTCGGCATAACGGACCGTGCAATTGGGCGTTGGCGTTGTGCCGCCCAATGGCCTGGAGCAGGTGGAAATGTGAAACACCGCCCGCGCCGAGACCTGTCGCAGCTGCTGCAGGAGTGCGTCGAGCTCGGAGACCGGCGTCCGCTCGAGCAGGCCGGCGCAGATCACGAGGTCGGACGTGCGGCCGGCGAGTGCGGCGGCGGCGGGTGATGCGATCTCGGTCTGGACGGCGATCTTTGCTGCGGCGGCGACATCCGGAGTTTCCCCGCAGCACAGCACGGAGTGCGGGTGCAGTTCGCGGACGTCCGGTTCAATCAGACGCCACAGGCGCGTCGTACGATCGAGCGTCGGCGCAGGCGCGATCGCGGCAGGTGCTGACTGGGTCAACGGCGTTCTCCGTCCCTGGAACAACGGCCCCTGCGATCAACCGGCAACATCCGCCGGTCAACCGGGCGGGGAATCTACGCCAGACCTCGCAGTTTCGGCAAGACCGGTTAGCGGCGCGTCACAAGATCGACACAAAGCCGCGGAGACGCACAGACGCACAAAGGATACGGCAACGCGGCACTCGCTAGAATCTACGCGATTTGCGTGGTGCGAGTGGGACACGATCCGCAGAAGGTCTCTCAGGACCTTTGTGCGTCTCCGTGTCTTTGCGGCTTTGTGTCAAAACTCATCACTCGGCGGCTTATTCGGTGATGGTCACGACGTCGTTGTAGATGCGGCGTTCCCAGCCCGTAATGGCGCCGGACGCATCGGTCACCGGGAAGACGTGAACCGGCTCGATCGTCACGCTCCATTTGCCGCTTTCGTCCGGCCGGACGTTCACCTCCAGGTGACCGTAATGCTTGCCGCCGGACACCAGCCGGCCTGCTTCCCACACTTCCGGCGCATCGTCGTGCACCAGGAACTGCCGGGCCGGGTTGTCGAAATTGGCACTCGACCCTCGCAGCCCGTCCCCGCCGACTCCGGAATCGTAATACTGAATCTGATGCTCGCACTCGGCGCCGTCGGTCCGCATTTCGACGCCGGTCACGAGCGACCGCTCCATCAGTTCGTCGTGGCCGGAGAAAACGATGTCCACACCGTACTGCATGAACAGCGGCTGCAGCACGCGCATCGGAATCCCGAACTGCCCGGAAAAGCTCGGGTTGCCGAACGGCACGCTGTGCGGGCCGGAGCCGTAGGCCGTGTGGTGGTATTGGACGAACGTGAAGCGGCTTCGCTGCTGCGCCTCGGCCAGCTGCTTCTCCAGCCAGGCATACTGTTCGGAACCGGGGTTGAAGTCCGGGGCGGCGCCCGGCTCGAGATTGTGATTGGTGTCGTGCTCCGACTTGTGCGGCAGTCCGTCGCTGGAGTCGAGCGCGATCAGCGTGATCGGCCCGTAATCGATGCGGTAGTACCGGCCGTGGACCCTGGGATCGCTCGCACCGTTGTCGGGCACGTCGAAATAGGTCAGGTACTTGGCGGTCGAGTAGAGCGCGCCTTCGACGGTGTACCCGCCGCCGGGTCCCGCGTAGTTTTCGTGATTCCCGATGGCCGGCAGGATCGGCACGCTGCCGGTGATCCAGCCGTAGTCGCCCGCGTTGTGTTTCCAGAGTTCGTCCCAGTCGCGCTGCTCGCCGCCGGTTTCCACGAGGTCGCCGACCAGCGAGATGAAGTTCGGCGCGCGCGACTGCATCACTTTCAGATTCTCGCGATAGCCGATCGTCTGATCGACGAGGTACTTCGTGATTCCATCGGGACGGTTCGATCCGGGACCGACGGGCCAGTCGACTGGCGGGCTGGTGCTGGATTCCGGCTCTGTTTCCGGGTCGGAGTAGACCAGGAAGCGAATCGGCTGATCGGAGTTGGGGGCGGTGCTGAACGTTGACGAGTGCGTTTCGGCTCCCTGCGTGACCATGTATTGGTACGGCGTGCCGGCTGTGAGTTCGGTAATTCGTATGCTGTGGAGGAACGGTACGGCGGGATGCGGACCGCCGGGTTCTTCGGCGAACCGGCTGTAGCTGAGGGCCGTGGCTTCGACCGGCTGTGATTCGAAGACGCGGGCGCCCTGCGGCGTTTCCACCGTCACGGTGCCGGGGGTGTTCGACGAGGTGAGCCAGCGGACGGTAATGGCATCGGTCGCCGGGTTCTGCACATAGGGCAGCACGCGAAACTCGTCCGCGCTGGCCAGCGAACCGGCGAGTGCGAACAATCCTGACAGCAGCAAGTGAATCCGCATGTGAGTCTCTCGGCACAAACTGTTAAGGAAGCGTTAAGATCGACGGTAGCGCAGGCATCCCGTTAAGTCAATTAACGGGATACGACACGTGACTAGCCGCGACCGTCAGGGAGCGCTCGACGCGCTGTTCGCTCCCTGACGGTCGCGGCTAGTACAGGGGTTCGCTGAATGCCGATCGAGGTCACACAGGTCGAAGTCGCGAGTATTCTCACGCGGACCGGCGGGTACCTGCGGACGGTTGCGTCGCATTCGCTGCAGCCGTACCGGGGGTGCACGTTCGGCAACTCGCTGTGCGGCGTCGGCTGCTACGTCCAGCACAACGCGTGGGTCACGCGGGGCCGGCCGTGGGGCGGCTTCCTGGAAGTCCGCACCAACGCCGCTGCCGTCTATCGATCGTCGTACGAGCGCGAAACAGCGTGGGCGCGGCGCGCACACGGTGCGTTCTCGATCTTCTGTTCCAGCGCGACCGATCCGTTCGTGCCGCAGGAACGGCAGTTCGGCATCACGGCGTCACTACTGACGGCGATGTGCGAACGGCCGCCGGACCTGATCATCCTGCAGACGCACACGCATCGTGTCGTCGATCATGCAACGCGGATCGTCGAACTTTCACGGCGCTGCCGGTTGCGGGTCCACGTCTCCATCGAATCCGACCGGGACCAACTCCCCGGTTTGCCGCCGAGCGCGAGCCCGGTCGAGCGGCGGCTGGCGGCATGCGCCGAGCTGCGCCGTCTCGGAGTGTTCACCGTCGTTACCGTTTCGCCACTGTTGCCGATCGCTGAGCCGGAGCGGTTCGTTGAACGGATTGCAGAGGTGGCGGACGCGGTCGTGATCGACCACTACATCGAAGGAGACGGCTCGAAGAACGGCGCACGCACGTTGCGGACACCACTGCCGGACGCAGTGGCGGCCATCGATCCCGAGGCAACGACGCTCGCCTACCGCGATCGGATCGTCGAGCTTGCGCAACGCCTGATGCCGGGCCGCGTGGGAGTGAGCGAATCGGGGTTCGCGGGACAGTACGCTTAGTTCGCGATGGCTGCGAAACCGCAAGCGTTCGTCGCTCAGTTCCAGAAGGTCTCTTCGACCGGCGGCACGATGGCCGGATGGGTCTGCACTTCGCAGTCGCCGTTGATGCGCGTCTGGCAGGCGAGCCGCAGTCGCTTTTCGTTGCCGATCCGCTGGAAGAAAGTCAGCGGGCCGAGCAGCAGCCGCAGTTTCTCGAGGATTCCGGGCTGGCTGACCTTGTCCTCGCCCTTGGTGACGTGCACGCGGCAGCTGGCGCACTGTCCGAAGCCCATGCAGTTGACGTACTTGTGAATCCCCGAATAGAGCTGGACGCCATTCTTCAGCGCCTCGCGGCGCAGGTTGGCGCCCTCGGGCACTTCGATCGATTTCTTCTCGTTGACAAATTTGACGGTGGGCATCGTCGTCGGGACTGGAATCGAGAATGAGGCTGCGGAACGCAACGTGACATCTGCCCGGATGATACGCCCGGAATGGGGCGTTTGCCACTGGTTCCAGAAGGTGGGAACCGGGACGGGGGGCAAGAGCTGAGAGCTAAGGGCCGAGGGGGTGTGGCGCTTCGTCCGGAGTCCGACTTCTGTACTCGTGCAGAATCCACAGGAACGCGATGTAGTCGTACACGGCGTGCGTCACGATCGGGCGGAGCAGGTTGGGCGGGTCCGGGTATTCGGTGAGCCAGCTCAGGTAGAACCCAAAGGCCGCGGCCAGCAGGGCGTAGCCGGGCGTCAGGGAGTGGACGAGTCCGAACACCACGTTCGCGGCGATGATGCCGGCCCACGGGTCCCAGGCTCCGATCCACGAGCTGAGCACGCCGCGGAACAGCAGCTCCTCGCCGGCGCCGGCCAGTGCGGCCAGCAGGATCAGGTCGTACCATTTGCACAGGCTGAGCGGCTGCCCAATCAGATCGGCCACCAGCCGGCGCAGGTGTCCGGCGGCGGCCAGCACGATCAGCATGGGGAGAGTGCCGGCCAGACCCCATCCGAAATCCCGCCACGACCAGTACAACCGCTCATACAGCGGGACGTTCAACAGCCACGCCAGGAACAGGGTGACGAGCAGCAGCCCCCCCTGCACCAGCCCCGCCATATTGAGGAACGAGGATCGGGAGTCCAGATTCAAGGTTGTCGGTCGTCGGTTTGCCGTTGTCGGTCCATTGTCCGTCGTGCATGGTCTATTGACCATTGAGAACCGACAACCGCTGCGGACCGCGAGGGTCGCACACCCCGTGTGTTCGCGTCAATTGATGCAGGTGCATCGGCAAGAAGTCGGCCACAGAACGGGCAAGGCTCGGCCGATGTTTCTCTATGGGCGTCGTACTGCGACGCAAGTCCCCGTGGCGAAGTGGAACCTCCCCTCTCGTTCCATCCGCCGCGTCGGGCCTGACGACCGAAACGCAATCTTTGACCGTGTCCCTGCGTCGCGCCGCTGCGCCCCTACACTCACGCCGCCGTTGCTCTCCACCCCCTCCGAGAGCGACGGCGGTTTGCGTTAGGAGCGGTCAGCAGTCAGTGATTAGCAGTCAGCGGAAGCATGCTGGAAACTCCTTTGCTGAAAGCTGACGGCTGATGGCTGAAAGCTTTCTCTGCTAGCATTGCCGGCAGGAGCACCCGCCTGCCATGCCGCGCACGCTGATTCGAAACGCCACCTGTCTGCTGCCCGAGGGGCCGCGCCGCACCGATGTCCTGATCGAAAACGGCGCAATTCTCGCCATCGATCCGCCGCGAACGGTGCAGGTCGATGAGACGGTTGACGCCGGCGGGCTGCATCTGCTGCCCGGCGTCATCGACGACCAGGTGCACTTCCGCGATCCGGGCCTCACGCACAAGGAAGACCTCCACACGGGCAGCCTGGCATGCGCCAAAGGAGGCGTGACCACTTTCCTCGAGATGCCGAACACGAAGCCGACGACGACAACCCGCGTCGCCCTCGCCGACAAGCTCGCGATCGCGGCGTCGAAGTGCGTCGTCAACTACGGCTTCTATCTCGGCGCCACCCCGCACAACGTGGCCGAACTGCAGGGACTCGACGCGCCTTCGCCGGGGATCAAGATTTTCATCGGGTCGAGCACGGGAGACCTGCTCGTCGATGAGCAGGCGGCGCTGGAGCGGATTTTCGCGGAAACGTCGCTGCCGATCTGCGCTCACTGCGAAGATGAGACGACTGTCCGCGCGAACACCGCGCGGCTCGGCGGCGGTTCAACGCATGCCGACCATTCACTCATCCGCGACCACCAGGCGGCGCTCATCGCCACGCAGCGTGCGGTCGAGCTGGCGGAACGCCACAAGCATCGGTTTCACGTACTGCACGTTTCGACGGCTGACGAATGCCGGTTCCTCGCTCAGCATCGCGGGGCGTACGTCACGGCCGAGGCGTGTCCGCATCACCTGTTCTTCAACGTGGACGATTACGCCCGGCTCGGTTCGCTGGTCCAGATGAACCCGTCGATCAAGACGGCCGCCGATAACGCCGCTTTGTGGGAGGCGCTGCACGGCGGCGCGATCCAGGTCATCGCCACCGACCACGCGCCCCATACGCTGGAAGAGAAGCGCCAGCCGTATCCGAAGTCGCCGTCCGGCCTGCCGGCGGTCGAGAACTCGCTGGCGCTGGTGCTCGACGCGGCGCATCGCGGGCTGTGCACGCTGGAGCAGGTCGTGCAATGGATGTGCGACGCCCCGGCCCGCGTGTGGGACATCGTCAACAAGGGCCGCATCGCCGAAGGCTACGACGCCGATCTCGTGCTCGTCGATCTGCAGAAGACTGCCACAATCCGCAACGAGGACCAGGTGACCAAGTCCGGCTGGAGCCCGTGGCACGGCGCGACGCTGACCGGCTGGCCGGTGCGGACGTGGGTGATGGGGCGGACTGTTTTTCAAGACGGGAAGATCGACGCGAACGCTCGCGGTCAGGCAGCGCGGTTCGACCACAACCGCGGCGGATACTGGGCCGAGTGAACTGTCCCGGACACTCCACGCGCGACTTCCGACTTCACAACCGACTGGCAAGTGTCCGGGACAGTGCAGCACGCCTGCAGCGGAACAGGTCCAACTGTTGCGCCTGGCCACGCGCATGAAGTACAGGAAAGAAAATAAACAGAAGGCCACAAAGGACACGAAGAACAACTCATCGACAGAGTCCGACCGCACTTCCGTACCTTCGTGTCCTTTGTGCCCTTCTGTAAAACTTCTTCATCGTCGCTGGTCGCAATTAGGCTGGTGTTTCGTCTCGCGGTGGAAACATGCCGAGAAGCAGGAAGGCGGCGCCCATGAGGAGGGTACCGAGGCGTTCGGGTTCGGTGATGCCGACGAATGCCCAGCCGGCGCCCATCAGGATGAGCAGCGTGCGTGCGAGTCGCGAGCTGGATGCCGGCCAGAGCAAGGCCGCGACGAGGACTGCGCCAACGAGTGCCAGCGGGCTGACGAGGACGACCACCCACCAGCGATGAGTCGAGTTCAACGCCAGCAGGTACGATGTCGCTCCCAGCAGAGCGGCGATCGTAGGTACCGCTTCCCGGATGCGCCACCGCAATGAGCGAGTCCCTGGCATGGGCCTGTCAATCTCCGGGGACAACGACGCGGAACTGGTGGTGATTCTCACCCGGGCAATTGCGACAGGCAAGTCCGTTCGCGCAACGCTGCCTTCGCAGTTCGCACAACGCTTACGCGTGCCACGCATGCACCGTCGCTGATACAATCCCGGGTTGTCGCACACGCTCACAGAACGCTGGCAGCCTGCAATTGTGTCTGTTCGCTCGATCATGCTTTCGCTGCTCCTGTTGTGCCTGCTCCAGCGCGGGCTTGCGGCCGGCGATGTGCGCACAATTGACTTCGATCGCGATGTCCGACCGATTCTCGTCGCACGCTGCTTCCGCTGTCATGGACCCGGGAAAGCGGAAGCCGGGCTGCGATTGAGCGATGCAACGTCGGGCCTCGCTGAACTGGAGTCCGGCCATCGCGCGGTCGTCCCAGGCTATCCGGATGCGAGCGAGTTGCTGCGGCGCATCATGGCGGAACCCGCTGAGAGGATGCCGCCGGATTCGTCCCTCAGCGACGAACAGATCGCGACGCTGCGGGAGTGGATCGCCGGCGGCGCGGAGTGGCCGACGCACTGGGCCTATCGCCCGCTGCGGCACGAACTGCCGCCGGCAGTGACTGACTCCACGCTGCATGAGTGGACGCGTACGCCGGTCGATCAGTTCAT
>JAEUIG010000050.1 GCA_016795125.1 Planctomycetaceae bacterium
GGCTTTGAGCGCGAGGACCAGATCCGCAACCTGTTGGCGGCCGTCCCGGATCCGACGGACGCGGTCACTCCGCCATTGCTGCGGGTTGATCTGCGCCTGGGCCCGTGGCTGACGGTCGATCCTGCCGACATGTCGAAAGGACCCCGCTGGCTGAACCTCGCACGCGACGCCTTCGCCGCCGGCGGCGACCGGCTGCAGCTGGAACTGACGGCGCAGCGCGGAGAACTGCGGTTGCACGGCACGTTGGAGGAGGGCTACATTCGGCTGCTCGGCGCCGCGTGGCGTGCCAAGCACAACCAGTCCACTTCCCCGCCGTCCAGAAATCTCGCCGCTCCTGTCCAGCCGTAGGCCGGCGGCGCAGCTCAGTTTCAGGGTGCCACTGGCTCTGCCAGTGCAGTCCAAGAACGACGCCCAATGTGCGATGCACTGGCAGAGCCAGTGGCACCCAACTCCCATGCTCCAGAGCCGCCGTGACACCTCCCGAGTTTCGCCAGGTCTTGCTGCAAACATTCGCCGATCGTCGCCTCTCCCGCAATGAGAGCCAGGCCCTGGCGGCAGCGCTGGCGGATGTCTCAGATGACGCGCCGCTGTTGGGCGCGCTGCGCCGGACCGCCTTCGAAGTCGCCGGCGAGATCCTGGACGAGGGAACTCCTCCGCGCGAAATCATCGACTGGCTCGAAGGCGTGACGAACTCCCTGGCGCAGCCGGTGGCGCGCGCCGCGTCGTCTCGCCGGTCGGAGGCCTGCTTCAGCCCGGGGGACGACTGCGTCCAGAGAATCCGCGGCCTGTTTCAGCAGGCGCGCAGCAGCGCCGATGTCTGCGTGTTTACGATCACCGACGATCGACTGTCCGAGGTGATCCTCGACGCGCACGCGCGGGGGGTGGCTGTCCGCATCCTGACCGACAACGAGAAGTCGCTGGATGTCGGCTCGGACATTACCCGCTTCAGCAACGCCGGCATTGCGACGCGGATCGACGCCACCGAGTACCACATGCACCACAAGTTCGCGATCTTTGATCGCCGCACGCTGATCACCGGGAGCTACAACTGGACCCGCTCGGCCGCCGAGTACAACGAGGAGAATCTGCTCGTCACGTACGACGCGTCGCCTCTGGCCGAGTTCCAGGAAGTCTTCGATCGCCTGTGGGCCCGCTGCTCCGTCGTGCACGCCGGAACCAAACGGTAGCGTCCCTCGGCTTCAGCGTCGGTGCACCGGGGCTTCCCTTCGGTCCAGCCCCGGCCACCCCAGCAAACACGCGCGGCGCTCCCTTTGCTCCTACTCTGCCGGCATGAGGGCTCCATATCGGCGCACGGCTTCCTGCAGGCGGGCGATGGCCGCCTGTCGCTGCTCCGCCAGGGCCATCGGGTGGTAGTCCGTCGGGCGATTCGTCCCCGTGCGAATCTGGTAGATCGCCAGCTCGCGAATCACCAGGTTGTCGTGGCTCAGCCAGCCGATCAGTCGTTCCGAAACCTCGAGGCTGCGGAAGTCCTGCAGGGAGTAACCCCACAACAGCTCGTAGATCGGCTCGACTTCATCGTCCTGGTAGTACAGCGACAACTCCTCGCGCAGGATGTCGGCGTTCTGGGACGATCGCGGCAGCCATTCCCGCAAGCCGACGATGGCCGCGTGCCGCGATTCGTCGTGCTCGGCCTGCAGTGCCTGCAACAGGTGCGGAATGTTCTGCGTCAGCGCGAGGGTCTCGACCGCGAACTCGGAAATCTGGCGACGCCGATCTTTGACGACTGCCGGAATGCTGACCGACACCGGCTGGTCTTTCGTGAACAGCCGCTCGTACAGATTTGCAAAGGTCTGCTTGACGGGGGGCAGTATGGGTCCGTCGGGAGTCAACCATTGCGGTTGCGACAGCAGCGGACCAGGCTGCCAGACTCCGTCGACCGGCCAGGGCAGAAAACCATTGTCCGCCGACAGCACGATCTGTTGATTGTCGCCGGTCTTAACGGCCGCCGAGCCGGCGACGACGAACACGCCGCCGTCGATCGTTGGCTCAACCGGTTCTGCCGGAATGCCCGTCGGCTGCCGCAGCAGGACTTCGACTCCCAGCAGTGTCCCCGGTTCGACGAGTTCCACGTCGAAGGACCATGCGCCGATCTGCAATGAAACGAGCACCGGATCGGGCGCCGCGCCTTCCCCTGCGGTACGAGAAATGCCGATGCGTCCATGGTCCACCTGCACCGACAGCAGGCGCCCTTCGGACGGCATGAGGAATTGCACGGACGTGCCCGGATTGACGATCAGCGCCGTGCGTCCTGCGGCCACTTCAAACCGCGCCAGGAATGGATCGGGCACGCCAATCCACTGGTTGGCCAGCACGCGTTGCTGCCGTTCCAGTACGTTCCAGTCTTCGATGTCGGCCTGATACGTCAGCGCAATCCCCTCCAGGCTGGTGTACACCACGGGCGTTGGGAGGTCGACAACGACCGGCGGCGCCGGCTCCGCCGGCACGACATCAACTGCCGCCGCGGCTGCATCCCTCGCCGGTTCCACAGTCACGACGGCGCTGTCCACGGCGGGATCAGCGGCCGGCTCGACCGGCGACTCCGGCAGATCGGCGGGAGGCGCGGGGTTGATCGACCCTGCGGGTGCCTCGACCGGAGTCACAGCCACGGCCTCCGGTGTTTCGACGACGGCCCGCTCCGGCGCGTTCTTCGACTCGGGTGCCGGCGGCGCTGCGTCGGCAACGATGGCTTCGTCGCCTGATGATGCGCGGAACAGATTGCGGATCGACAGATCCGAGATCACCCAAGCCAGCCAGACGAGCAGCAACAGGACGGCGGCTGCGGGCAGCAGTCGCTTCCACAGCGGCTTGCGTCGCAGGTAGTCCGGCACTCCGTGCGTAAATGTTTCATCGCCGGTCTGCACCGAGGCGGCAGCGGCGGCGGCGTTGCGGCGCGTATCCGCCGTTGCCGGCGGAACCGGTTCACGGATCGCACTGTCGCCGTCCTGTGGCTGCGCCGGGGCGATGGCTCCGAGGGCGTACATTCGCTCGCGGGTCCTGGGAGGGATGTCCACCGGCTCGCCCAGCACGATCGTAAGGATCTGGTGGCAGCCTGCGGTCTCCGCGAGATGGATGTCCGACTCCAGGCAGAGCCGTTCGATCTCGGTCACATGTTCCGGCGTGAGCGTGTTGTCGAGGTACTCGGCAACCAGGTTGGGATCGGGACCGGAGCCGGGACCTGTCAGCTCCGGCGACGTAATCCGCCGTTTGCGCATCACATCACGGATGCGCGACACCGTTGCGGCGGCCACGGAGCTCTCGGCGATTTTCGCCCCGATCTCACGGGCGTCCGCCGGTTCCAGAATGTCGTCCAGGTACGCCAGCAGCG
This sequence comes from Planctomycetaceae bacterium, assembly GCA_016795125.1. Classification (GTDB taxonomy): domain Bacteria; phylum Planctomycetota; class Planctomycetia; order Planctomycetales; family Planctomycetaceae; genus JAEUIG01. The sequence continues at coordinate 3,347 of JAEUIG010000050.1, forward strand.
TCCGCAGTGTCAGTCGCATGACGGTTCTCACGTGCAGGGAGTTCGCGCATCAGCACCCGCTATCGGTAATAGTGGGCCGCCGAGAAAGAATCCGTGCAGGAATCCGGACGGGACTGGCAGAACCCCGAAAACAAGATCACCCCGGCTGCCAGCGGCAGCCGGGGTGATGCCCCTTTCCCTTGACTCATATGGCTTCAGGCCCGGGCGGCCCGCTACTTGCCGCCGCTGCCGAGGAAGCTGAACAGCCGTTTTCGTGGCTTGTCCTCGTCGGCTCCCGCGACCGGCGCGACGGCCTGCTGGTCCAGCTGGGCCGCCAGCTGCTCGATCGACTTGGTGACCTTGGCGCGGGGCGCCTGCGTGATCAGCGGGACGCCGTTGTTGCGGGATTCGACCATCGACGCATAGTCGTTGGGAATCTTCCAGAACACTTCGCGCCCGATCGTCTCCAGCGCCTTGTTCAGGCTGATCTGCGAATCTTCCAGTCCGATCCGGTTCACGACGACGCGGACCTTGTCGGTCAGTTCGCGCTCATCGAGGAATTGCATCAGGCGGACGACGTTGCGCAGACACGGCAGGTCGAGCTGGGTGACCAGCAGCGACATGTCCGAGATCTGCATGGCCGCAAGGTCGAGCGGCGTGTAGCTCTTGCTGACATCAATGATCAGGTGCGTGAACGTGGCCTTCAGCAGCGAGATCACCCGCTGGAACTGGTCCGGGCTGATCGGCGGTCGGTCTTCCATGTGCACCGGCCGCGGCAGCAGAAACGCGCCGCTGTCGTGCTGCGTGAGCGAACGCTTGAGCAGCGAATAGTCGAGGCGGGAGATGTTTTCCGCCACGTCCTGGATGGTGTAATCGGGAATGATGTCCAGCCAGACGTCGGCATCGCCGAGGGCGATGTCGAGATCGATTACGGCCACCGTGTTCTTCGGGTTCTGCGCGAGGATACAGGCCAGGTTGATGGCGAGCGAGGTGCAGCCCACTCCGCCGCTGGCGCCGGCGATGGAGACCACGCGGCTGACGCGCGCCCGGCCGCCGCCCTTGCCTCCCTGTCCGGCGGATCGGATGCGGTCAAGCGCCGCGATGAAGTCGTCGATCTGCAGCGGGTAGCTGAGGAACTCCTTCGCGCCGTTCCGCATGGCCTGCAGGATCAGGCTCCCTTCCTGGGAGGCGCTGACGACGAGCGGGCTGCAGTTGGGGAAGTCGTTACTGACCTGGGCCACCAGCGTCAGGCCGCGCTGCGGATCGGTGTCGATCGCAATCAGCGCGATGTCGGGGTTGGTCTGGGTGAGCACGTCGCCGAAGAACTCGTAACGCGAGCACTCGGCTTCGAGCCAGACGGAGTCGATCCCCAGCAGCAGGTTCTTGGTGAGACTGCGGCTGGTATCGTGCGGATCGACGATCGCCATACGAAGGACGTCGCTCATCTCTCACTCACCCGTCTTTCGTCCCTCGGTCCCTGCGTCGCGATCCGTCCTGGCCCCGGTCATCCGGTGGCCGCGAATCCCGACTCACGCTGTAAAATCCCCGTGAGCGTCGCCCCCGGAAAACATTGGCTCACGGGGCTTTGAATCCCTGCGGTGCAATCAGTCCCGGCGGCGTCGAGCCGGAGCGGGGCTTGGTGGACTGGCCCGCCGCCGAACGGGGCGAGAGCAGTCCCGGAGTCCGCACACCAGACGTCTGCTGGACAGGCGGGGCCGGTTCCGGCGCCAGCAGGGGTTCCTGCGAAGGCGTCGGCATTTCTTCGATCGGAGGCGCCACCGGGACGGCCGGCGTCGGCATCGAGCTGCCCGGCATCATCATTCCGCCCGATCCGCCGTATCCGTAGTCGCCCACGTTATCGACTTCCAGGGCGCCATCGATGAACAGTTCATGTGTCGTCGGGTTCGCCGAGTTCATGCCCGGACCGCCCGGCGGCACTTCGCCCGGAGACAGCGGCGAGACCAGGTACGGAGTGACCATGATCAGCAGTTCGGTTTCGGCTTCTTCGGTCCGGACCCGACGGAACGCCATTCCGAGGACCGGCAGGTCCTGGAGGATGGGAACTCCCGACGTGTTCGAGTTCTTGCGGGTCGAGATCAGCCCGCCGATCATCAGCGTGTCGGCAAACCGCATTTCCACCTGAGTATTGACGCGCCGCGTGGTCAGACCCGGCACGATCGTGCCGTTGAGGTTGACGGCGTTGCTGAAGTCGCGATCGCTGACTTCCGGCGAGATGTCCAGCCGTAGCCGTCCGTTGCCGAGGACAATCGGGACCGCTTCCATGCGGACGCCGAACTCGCGCCACTGGATCGTCGCCGTACCCAGGCCCTGCGGCACCAGGATCGGGAATTCACCACCGGACAGCAGCGAGGCCGGCCGGCCGCTCGTCGTGGTCAGCTTCGGCTCCGCCAGAATCTTCAGCAGCGACTTCTGCTGCAACGCCAGGAGGAATCCCTGGAAGATATGGTTGTCGCCGAGGACGGCAAACTGCATCGTGGCGTCGGCCAGGGCGGCGGCTCGCGATGTGACGGTCGGAGGACCGCCGAACGGCAGAGTTACGTTCTGGATGGGAACGATGCTGCCGGGCGTACTCGAGAAGTAATAGTTCTGGCCGATGTCCAGGAAGTTGAAGCCAAGCTCGCGAATCTTGGACCGCTGCACTTCCATGACTTTGACGTTGAGCTGGACGAGATTCTCGCCGGCCACCGCCATCTGGTTGTGGACTTTCGCCGCAAACTGCTCGGCGATCGCCACCACCTGCGGAATCTGGTCCGGTTCGGTCACCCAGCCGCGAAGCACGATGCTCTCACGCAGCTTGATGGCCTCGATGGCGGACCCGGGGAACAGCCGCTGCAGGTGGGCCTGCAGCTCCCGGATGTCCCCCTCGACGAAGACTTCGAGGTTGTAGACCGTGCTGAACTCATCGGTCATCGTCAGCGTCGTGACGCCCGGCTTGAGCGCCCGCAACCGCAGACGCTTGGGGCCGAGTGCCGTAACGCTCACGACCGTCTGGTCGAAGCCGTCTACGATCCTGATGTTCGACTGCAGTTCGACGACGCGCGTCTGCAATTCGACAAGGGTGAGCGTGCTCCGCGCCGCCAGCACCTGGAAGATCTGTTCGCTGGGGCGGACGCTGTCGGCCGGCGCCTGCGTCGCCGCATCCGGCGGCGGCTCAGGCTGGGCCTGCGCTGGTGCGGAGAATCCGCTGCAGGCGACGATCGCGCTACAAGCCAGCCCGAGAAGACGGCGGTATGAATTTGACGTTCGCATCCCTGCATCCTTGACACGCAATCCGTGTCGCGAGCGGAGCTGGCCGCCTGTGGCAGCCGCTCCGCCGCGCTGGATTGAGTCCTCGCGAAATTCCATGCCCGCACGTCCGTGTGTCCGGCGATTCGCTAGAGCGTCGTTTCCTTCGTCTCTGTCGTCGCCGGGGCCGCAGCTTCCCCGCCGGTGAACTGCTGATGCAGCCACCGGAATGCATCCGTCACTGACTGTTCCCCGCCCGCGGGGGCCGTTTCCGGCTTGGCCGCAGGAGCTTCCGAGACTTCGAATTCCTGTTCAACCGGCGCGTCGCCCTGGTAAATCTGCACCTTCCAGGTCGGCTTTGCCGGAGCCACTGCCACCGGAGTCGCCGCCGGCTGTTCGCCGGCCGGCTCGCCTTCGTCCAGCAGGTTGTTCAAGTTCTCCTGAGGTTCCGGAGTCGCCGCCGTTTCCTGATCAAACAGGGCGGGACCCCGGTTGCTGAACGACTGGACGTCGTTCTCATCGACTTTGTCGAGTCCGGAAAGTTCGGCCAGCAGGCTGTCGTCCACGTTGCCCCCCTCGACGTCTTCGTCGTCGTCCGGGTGCCGCCACGACAGTGCCAACTGCCCTTTGCTCTCCGCCAGTTTGATGATGCCGACCTGCTGCGGATCAACCAGCAGCGACACAACCTTCGTCTTCACTTCCTGCTGTTTCGAGGCTCCGTCGCTGACCGTCTTGTTATCCGTGCCGAACACTTCGATGTACTTCAGCAGCACCGCGGTGTTGGTTGTCTGCTGTCCCCGCGAACCGCGTTTCTGGTACGTCACGTAGACGTCCACACGGTCGCCGGGCCGCATCATTCCGCTGATGGTCTGTGTATCGTTGACCGCGATCGCGATGACCCGCATGCCTTCCGGAATCTGCCGCGAACGGGTGAATTCACCTTTCTTGCCCAGCTTGGACTGCCGGATGATGTCCCCCGCCAGGATGGGGTACATCAGCGACCGTTCCTCATACTGCTCAAACGACGTGACCGGATCTTCCGGCACCGCCTCAGCCGACATCTCCTGGAAGCCGACGACATCGTCGGTCAACTGGACGCCCGGCTGAATCTCGGCCTTCGCCACCAGGACTTTCACTTTTGGCGCGGATGCGCCTTGTCCTCCCTGCATGGCCTGCTGGATGCCCAGCATCGCGACCAGGCCGCAACCCGCTGCAACAGCCAGCAACACCAGTGTCTTCGGTTTCATGTCGTCACCTTGAGGGGGGCACAGCGCCCGACCTCGGTGCCGACTGACACACTCAGTGTCAACATCGGCACCCTTGCGCCGGGGGCTTCAATTTATGCCGGTTGTACCGGTCGAAATGATCGTTTCGATTGCAACGGCCGGTCGCAGTCTCACACAGGACCGGCCATTTACCCCAGATTCCGCCGTCTCATGGAATCCGGGAAACTGTTTGGCCCTCGAACTGTAGGTCGCTCCCAGTGGTCTGCCTTCGATTTCAACTCCCAAACGACAAAACCCGGCCTTTGAGGGGCCGGGTTGCCGAATATGCCAGATTGAAGGTTCAGGGCTGAGGACCTGGACCTCTTTGCCCCTGGCTCTAACCCCTTGACCCTTCGCCTTACATCATGCCGGCATAGAAGAAGTACGCGATCGAACCGACGCAGATCGGGATTCCGTACGGCAGCAGCAGCATCTGCGGCTTCCGTTCGGCGGCGATCTTCGACAGTTCGCCCGGGCTCTTGACCGTCATGAACTCGAGCACGATCTGCGAGAAGTTTCCGCAGTGCTTCTTCCAGCTCTTCCGCCAGGCCACCATCGCGATCGCCATCACGGCGCCGACGAGGACGGAAGCGACGAACGCTTCCCAGGTGACCGACGCACCCAGCCAGGCCCCGATTCCGGCCATCAGTTTCACGTCCCCGGCGCCCATTCCGCCTACCGCGTAGAGCGGCAGCAGCGTGGCGAGACCGACGCACATCCCGATCAGGCCGTCAGCGAGCCCCTGCCAGCCGCCCGCCCAGGCGCTGTAGACCAGGCCGCTCAGGACCATGGGAAATGTCAGCCAGTTGGGGACCCGCAGCTGCTTGCCGTCGATCCAGGCGGCCCAGATCAGCAGGATGCAGACGACTTTGACGTGCCAGTTTGCCAGGAGCCAGTCCATGAGTGCTCAACCTTTGCTGCAGAGGGAAATGCGATGTGGGGTTGTCGCCAGCGCCCGTCCAGAGGCGCTTGAATTCGGCGTCAGGCGCCGGGGCGGTGCGTCGCGATGTCCGGGACAACGGGACGCACCGCCGCGGGGCCTTCAGATTCGTCCGCCGCGGAGCAGGCCGGTCGTCGTGAACGTCGCCAGGCAGGCGACAACCAGCGTGACCAGCTGCCACAATGCGGCCGCTTCGATTTCGATCCAGAAGGGAAACATGACGGTAATCAGTCAGACGTTGAGAGGCGGGTGACCTGCACCCCAAGGGAAAACCGTCCGGTCGGACTGGCGGCCCGGCCGGACGGCGAATCCCCAAGGAGTCAGCAGAACCGCGGCGACTACGGGGCCGGGGTCAGAGCGTTCTTCACGTCCGTGAACCGATCGTTGGCGGTCGTACCGACGGCCTTAATCGCGGTCAAGCAGACGATGATGATGAGCGCCAACATAACGGCGTACTCAACGGCCGTCGGGCCATCTTCCGAGACCAGGAAGGTCTTCACGCTGTCGAACAAGCTCTTCATTTTTTGTCCTCTTATCGAACCTTCGCGCCGGTGGACCCGGTCGCGACACCGGACACGGCCCTGAGACGGAACTCCCGACTCACCAGCCGCCCGATTCCCAAAACACAACCTCTGACGAGGTTAGACCCGAAGTTGGCGTCAGCGTCTGTTGCATTCCGCAGCAGTCCTGACACGAAAACCTAGGTCGCAGCCCTACCCTGTCAAATTTTGTGTTCCGTGTTTTTTGCAAATTGGCTCAAGTCATTGGTAACGTGGCGTTTCCAGCACATTTCCCGGCGGTTTGAGGTCGTTCTGCAACGTTGAAGTGGTCGTCAGACGACGGCTCGCGGTGCACAGCGGCAGAAATGTTGGAGTTCAGCCTTCAGGCTGCTCGATCGCTGCACTTCGCATCCACGTACATGCAGGCGAACGCCTGAATTCCAACGCTCGCACAAGAGAATTGCTCAGCGTTCGACCGACGTTGCCACTCTCGCCGTTGTGGCCGGTCTCCGACCGAGCCACAACGCCCGACCGCAGGTCTCCCCGACCGCTCCCCGCTGGCACTCGCCGCTCCAACGCGGATATAACAAACCCGCGACGATTCCCGGCCTCGTTCACCCTCCCCGACTCGCTCCTCATGCCGCCACAACTCACGCTCCCTCGCCGGCAGTTCCTGCACTCCGCACTCGCGGCCGCTGCGGCCTCGACCATCGCTCTGCCGGCGGTCGCCGCCGTTCCGCCGGTCCGCAATGGCAAGCCGCACTTCAAGCTCTCGCTCGCCGCCTACTCCTTCAATCGCTATCTGCCGACCGGCTGGCCGAAACCGCAGGAATCGAACGCGTCCATGACGCTCGAGGAGTTCATTGAGTTCTGCGCCGAGATGAATCTCGATGGCACGGAGCTGACGAGTTACTACTTCCCGCCGGCCGTCACCGGCGACTACCTGATTCATCTGAAGGAACTGACGTTCCGGCTCGGCCTCGATGTCTCCGGAACGGCGATCGGCAACGACTTCTGCCTGCCGCCCGGCGCCGATCGCGATTTCCATCTCGCGATGACCAAGGCCTGGATCGACTACTCCGCAATTCTCGGGGCGCCCGTCATTCGCATCTTCGCCGGCAGCGTGCCTCAGGGGGATACCGAAGAAGCCGCGCTCGACCGCTGCGTCGCCGGCATCAACGAGTGCGTCGCCTATGCCGCGACGAAAGGAGTTGTGCTCGCCCTGGAAAACCACGGTGGCATCACGGCGACGGCCGACCAGTTGCTGACGATCGTCGAGCGCGTCGACAGCTCCCCGTGGTTCGGGATCAATTTCGACAGCGGTAACTTCTCGTCCGCCGATCCGTATTCCGAACTTGAGCGGATTGCTCCCTATGCGATGAATGCCCAGCTCAAGGTCAGCGTGACGGCGGCCGGGCAGCGGCAGCCGGCCGATTTCGGCCGGATTGTGAATATCCTGAAGCAGGCCGGCTACCGGGGCTATCTGGTGCTGGAATACGAAGAGTCGGACGAGCCGCGCGAGCGGATTCCGGTGATCCTGGATCAGCTGCGGGAACTGATCGTCTGATCGCCGATTCCGTGCGGGAAGTCATGATTGTCACCAGCCCGACGCGCCAGCGAGGGCGACAATCCCGAAGCAATGGACGTTGTCTCGGGCAACCCTCGTCTGTGGTCACACACGCGCGAGCGAACGCTACACGTTCGTGGGTGCCGCGGGCGAGTCTGGGGAGGCCGGCCTTGAGGCATTATCTCAGATCGAGACGACCGATCCTCGCGCTCGCGATTGGCTGCACGTTGCTGGTCGGTCGATTCACAGCGGCGGACGAGCCGGCTCCCGCAGTTGACCGGGAATTCACCGCCGCCGTGGACGGCTCGATCCAGCGGTATGTCGAGGTCCGGCCGGCCGTTTTCGATCCAGCGACTCCGGTGGACGCGGTCATCGCGCTGCACGGGCACGGTTCGGACCGCTGGCAATACATCCAGACAGATCGGGGAGAGTGCCGAGGCGTGCGGGACGTCGCCGCCCGCCACGGCATGCTGCTGATTTCCCCCGATTACCGCGCGAAGACCTCGTGGATGGGCCCGCAGGCGGAGGCGGATGTCGTGCAACTCATTGAAATCCTTCGCGAAAAACACGATGTGCGGCGGATCTACCTCGCCGGTGCATCAATGGGCGGAACAGCGGCCCTGATTTTCGCGGCGCTTCATCCCGAATTGATTGACGGCGTGCTATCGGAAAACGGAACCGCCAACATGGTCGATTACGACCAGTTCCAGGACGCCATTCGCGCGGCCTACGGCGGATCGAAACAGGAAGTGCCGGAAGAGTATCGGAGGCGAAGTCCGGAACTGGCGGCGGAGAAACTCACGATGCCCATCGCGTTCACCGTGGGAGGAGAGGATGCGCTCGTCCCTCCGGACAGTGTGCGACGGCTCGCAGGCCAATTGGCGGAAAGCGGGCGGAAAAATGTGCTGCTGGACGACGATCCGCAGAGAGGCCACGAAACCGGATACGACGCGACGGTGGCCGCCTTCGAATTCGTGATCCGGGCGGTCGAAGGTCAAGCGGCGCCGTGAGTTCCGGCGCCCCGCGTTCCGTGCAGGAATTCCCCGGTTCCCTGTAATTCCGCCGCGCGGCCGGCGACCAATACCGGTAGGTTCGCTGCAGATCACGGTTGCACTCTGCGGATCAAACCGCGCGGATCGAAAGTCCGGCCCTTGTCCGAAGACACTCAGGCCGCCCTGTTTTCCGACTGGGTCCGCCAGCATGGCGGCGCCGTCCTGAAAGTGGCGCGCGCCTACACCAGGACGCCGGAGGATCGCCAGGATCTGGTCCAGGAGATTCTCTTCCAGGTCTGGCGCTCACTGCCGCAATTTCGCAGTGAGGCGGCGGTGCCGACGTGGTGCTACCGCGTGGCACTGAACACGGCTCTCAACTGGCGGCGAAGCGAGAAGCGGCGATCCAACGGACGAACGCCAAGGATCGACGCGGAACTGCTGACAGGCACCGGCCCCGACAGCAGCATGCAGGCGGCCGATCGCGAACTGGTGGAACGACTCGACGACGCAATTCGCACCCTGCCGGTCACGGATGCGGCTCTCGTCCTGCTGTCGCTGGAGGGCCTGAGCTATCAGCAGATGTCCGAAGTCGTGGGAATCTCGGAAAGCAACGTCGGTGTGAAACTGCACCGGGCCAGGCAGGCCCTGGGCGAACAGTTGGGAGGGCGCCGTGAGCTGCATGAACCCTGACGAATTTCAGAGAATCTGGCAGTCGCAGGCGGGGCCGGCGCTCGATTCCGAGAAACTGGCCGCTGCGCTGCGGCGGCACGATCAGGCGTTCACGAGGATGATTTTCCTGCGCGATGTCCGGGAAATTGGCGTCGCGCTGGTCATGATTCCGGTCTGGATCGCCTTGGGCGTGGCGACGTCGTCCCCCTGGACCTGGTGGCTGGAGATTCCCGCGCTCTTGTGGGTGGCGGGATTCATGTATGCCGATCGCCGGCGGCAACAAAGCGGGGCGCCGGGGCCTGGCGCTCCGCTGCGAGCGGGGTTGGAGCATTCGGTCGCACGGGTTGAGCATCAGATTTGGCTGCTGCGGAACATTTTGTGGTGGTACCTGCTCCCTCTGGGACTTCCGCTTGTTCTGTATGTCGTCCAGGTGTCGTTCAATGCCGCGCGGCAGACGGAGGCGCCTCTCTGGGTGAACATCGTGACGGGGACGTTGTCTGCGATGGTTTTCATGGCATTTCTCGTCGCCATCTACTGGTTCATTTACTGGTTGAATCAGTATGCCGTTCGCAAGCAGCTGGAGCCGATGCGGCAGCAGTTGCAACAGACGCTGGATGGACTGACCGGGGAGTTGCCGGAAACTGCCGCTTGATCGCGGGAAGGCCGGCCGCCGCTCCAATG
>JAEUIG010000638.1 GCA_016795125.1 Planctomycetaceae bacterium
GGAGAAGTTTGCGGTCTCGCACAGCATCATCGATCCCGAACTGCTCAAGGTCGGAGTCTTCGGGCTGATCGCACTGGCTGTGGTCGCGGCCATCGGCTGGGGGATCTGGAATGCCGCACAGGATACCGGCCCCGCACTGGCACCGTCGTCCGTCAATCCTCTGGCGCCCGTGCAATCGAATGCGACGCCGGCTCCGCCCACGCCGGCCGCACAGGCGCCGGTGGACAAGCCGGAGGAGCCGCCACCAACCGCCGCCGTCACCGAGTTCCGCGCCGACAAGCCATTTCCCGGGATCGACCAGGCAGCCCGGGACGCGGGCGTCGCCGACGTTCCGGCCTGGGTCTACGAAGTTCGCGCCGCCGAGCCTCCTCAGCCGCAGATCGTCGCGGTCACCGACGGCCAGTCGGCCTCCCAGGCGCTCAGCCAACTCCCGCCTGCCGGCGGAATCATCGAGTTCCGCAGCGCCGGTCCGCATGCGATCGACACTCTCGAAATCGCAGGCGGTGATGTCACGCTGCGCGCCGCGCAGGGCGAACACCCGATCCTCGATCTCACCAACGCCGCTCAGGGAAAGATCGCCCTGGCGGGGGGGCGGCTGCTGCTCGACGGACTCCACATCGTCGCGTCTGGGCGCAATCGCATCCGGACCGATGCAATCATCAGCGCCGAGTCGGCAACAATCGTCATTCGCAACTGCACGATCACGCTGGCCGACCCGGCGAGCACTTCGGTGCCGGCGATCGCCCTCGCACGGAGCACCGCCGGACCATCACGCTGCCTGATGGAAGACGTCATCGTCCGCGGAAACAACCTGTCGGTCGGCTTGCTGGAAGGTCCCGCGCAGGAACTGGTTGCCGGCAACTGTCTGTTCGCGACCGGCGACGCACCCGCTTTCATGTTTGTCGAACCTGCCGCCACTGGACTCGATTCCGCCGACGCGGCCTCCTCCGTGCAACTGCTCGCGTCGCTGCTCATGTCGCGAAGCTCTGTGTTGGCAGGCGAGCAGCGGGATGCTTCGACCACTCCGGCCGTCGCGTTCCGTGCGCGACGTACGCTGCTGCTGGGCGAGGGGAGCAGTTCGACCGCCATCCGCCTGGCGCCGTGGCCGCAATCCCCCGCCGCCGACCTCGATCAGCCGCGGGCCGCGGGCGTCAAACTGTCGCTGGAACAATCGACATGGCAAGGCTGGACCGCCCTGACCGAGTTCCGTGATCTCGCCGGCGGCGATCCTGCACACATCACGGGCGACGCCGACTGGCTGCAGTTCTGGCGCATGCCGCTGGGACAACACTCCCAGGACGATCCTGGCGGCCCATGGGCCACGCGGCATTCCGATCATCAGCTTCTCGGAACTCCGCTGCCGGCCGAAATCGACGCCGCGCTGGCGAGTGCCGCATCCGCCGCGGGTGGTTTCAACGCGGAGGCACTGCCGGAGATTCCCGACAGCACGATCTCGCGTCTCGTCGCCGCGAGCGCCCGTCCCCGCGTGCCGTCAGATGCGGGAGCCGCCATCATCGGACCGGTCGTGACCTACGAACTTGCCAGGAACGGACTCAAGCTGAACAAGCTCCTGAATGGACCGGATTGTCCGGACGGAGCGCATGTCATCCTGACCGGCAAGAAACGGGCGGTCATTGAGCCGGTGCTGCTGCAGGGCAAATCGCTGCGAATCGAGTTCGACGGCGGCGGCGAACCGTTGACCGTCGAACCCGCGCCGCGGTCCAGCGGCGGACGTCCGGAGGCATTGTTCCGCGTCGAGCAGGGAAACCTCGACCTCGTCAATGCCCGCCTCCGCATTCCACCGTCGGAGACATCCTCGTTCCCGCTGCGCCTGGTCCAGGTGATCGACGGCAGCGTGTCGATTCGCCACTGCGTGCTGTACGGACAGGTCGGCGCCGGCGCGCAGGAGACTCCCACCGTTGACTGGCAGGGGGGCGGCGACGTGGATCGATTCGCCCTGGTGGAGGATTCTTTGATCGTCGGTCAGTCGCAGGCCATCGGCGGACAATTGCAGGGGCACTTGATGGAACTGCGCAATTCCGTCGTCGCCAGCGGCGGCGCCGGTGTGCAGATCACGGCCATCCCGGCGGGTCGTCCCGCGACGCTGACCTTGTCGCATTGCACGCTGTCCGGCGCGGCGACGTGCTTCCGCTTCGACTTGCCGGCTTCCCACGAGAATTCGCTGCTGCAGGTGTTCGTCGATCACAGCGTCTATGGTCCGCCGCTGGTGGAATCCGCCGACCCGGTGCTCCTGGCAATGCCCAACGATCGCGAGCCGTCGGCCGTCGCTCCCGTCGTCTGGTGGGAGAACGACACGGCCGTTTCAGACCGCATCAACCGTCAGCACAACAATGTCGATTGGCAGAACCGCTGGGGGGCCGACCATGTCAGCAACTCCGTCACCGGCCCGCTGGCCGTCATTCTTTCCGCCAAGCAGATCGAGTTGTCGAAAGCTCTCCCGGCCGATTTCCTTCTCGATCCGCAATGCGCTGCAGCCACGGCGGCAACAGGAGGAGGCCCGCTCGGAGCAGTCATCGATGCCGCTCGCTCCGGTGGCCCTCCTCCGGCCGGACAACCAACGTCACCCGCCCCCGGCCCGCCGCGGCACCGCACACAGCCCAACGTCTGAACCCGCATTGCTCACGGGCGACACAGGGCGTTGCGATCGAGGACGTGAGGTGGCCCAAGTCGTCAATATGCCACCCCATCATGCTTTGCGTGACGCCCTCGTGAGCGACTCAGCCGCTCATCCACATGAGCCGCCGGCCCTTCGACGACTCGGCCCCCCTGGTTCGCTTCTGTTGTTCCTTCCCCGGTCCGCGCCGTTCTCCATCGTCTCTGATGTCAGTACGATCGTGAGTGCGCGTCAATCAGCGACGCATTTCCACGGGCCGCTTCAGACATGCAGATCATCTTCCGCAAATGGGACGACGGTGCGCCGCCCGCGCATGAGCTGTGGGTGCGGCCGGCGAACGCGCTGAACCGGGACCGCCGCGATCTCGCTGTTCTGGCCTGTGCCGAGGGTCCGCAGGCCTTTGAACACGGCGCCGGCGAACTCACCACGATCGTCGTCCAGCAGGATCCCACCCTGGACGACATGCTCGCCGCCCTCGTCCTGGAACGGCAGCTCTCCAGCCGGCGGCTCCCGGACGGGTTTGACGCCGTGTGCCGCTACGCGGCGCTCGCGCGGGAAGGCCTGCGCCCGGGCCGCGTGCCGATCGAAGACTCTGTCGAAGGCGTCCTCGCGGCAATTCGCGACGAGGCCGGCGGCGACCTGACCGATCCGGCCAAAGGAGCGAAATACCTGCGGGACTGGCGGGACCTGGCCGAGGCGATACTCACGGGAATCGAACGGGGACTCGATCCATTCGAGAAATCACTGGTCGTCGGCGATTCGCGGTTTGTCCGCGTACGGGCGTTCCTGCAGGAGGATCACAAGCGCTACCAGCACGACGTCCAGAACGGCAACCGGTGGCTCATTGAGATTCCGGGCCGTCCTGGAACTGCGTCAGGACTGCTGCTCACAAGTCCGAAGAGCGTGTTGTGGAAACACTGGGCGCGGTGCGACGAGGACGCCCCCGTTGGGAAAGCCTACCTGTTCACAGCGGTTAACTGGGGCAATGGGCAATGGGTCTTCTCGACCGACCCGGTACATCGCCAGTCCATCCAGTCGCTGGCGGATGTTCTCAACACGGCCGAGGCGCGGGCTCCGGGCAACTCGTCCGGCAGCGACCCGTGGTACGACGGCAAGCGTCACAGCTATACACTCGTCGGGGCGCCGCGAGCCGGATCGAAGCTCACACCGCAGCAGGTTGTGCGCATCGTGAAGAAGTGGTGTCGCGCCCGTCGCGCCCCCGATCGCGACAAGGACCCCGTGAAGTGGCTGCTGGCCGGCGTGGCGGTCGTCGCCGTGGGGGCGCTGGCGGTCGTCAGCCTGCGTCCTCCCGCCGTCGACGAAGACGAAATCCCTCCCACCCCGCAGGTGACCGTCGACGATCACACGTTTGATCCCACGCCCAATGACGCCAACCAGCTCTTCATCATAGGCATCGGCATCTCGGATTACGCGGACGACGCGATGGACCTGCAATATGCCGACGACGACGCACGCGAGCTTACGCAGGTGTTTCGGGAGGAGTCCGCAGGCCTGTTCGCCGGGACGGCCGACGTGCAGTTGATCACCGACGGCGCCGCAGTCGGCGAAACCGGCACGCTCGCGCCGACGCGCGACAATATCCTCGGCGCCTTGCTCAAGCTGGAAGACCCCGGCACCGGAATCACCGCCAACGATCTCGTCGTCATCACGATTTCCGCGCATGGGAAAACGGATCGGGAGGGGGACTACTATCTGCTGACATCCGGCTACACTTCCCTCCAGGACCCGCGCCTGCACGGCCTCTCCTGGAATTCCGACATCGTCAAGACCCTTCGCAGGCTCCCCTGCACGACCATCGTCATCCTCGACACCTGCGAATCCGGCGGCATTTCCCACGCAGGCACGAAAGCCAGGGGATCGCTGAATCCCCGACGGTTTGAAGTCGCCCTGGAGTCGGCCCGCGAGGCCTACCAGGGCAATCAGAAAGGAGTCGTGGTTCTGCCGGCCTGCCTCACGCTGGATAAGGCCCACGAGGACCATTCCTGGAAGCATGGGGCGCTGACGCTCGCCGTGCTGGAAGCGCTCCAGGGCAAGGTTCGCGAGGTGAGCATCGACAGCAGCGCCGATGCCGAAGCGGAAGGCTGGCTGCCAAAACCGACCGACGGCGTCGTCCAGTTCTCGGAAGTCGTCTGGTATGCCCAGAAACGCGTCGCCAGCCTGACTCAACACCTCACGCCCGACAAGCGGGGCCAGTATGTCAGCCCGTGGCAGAGCAACGACCAGCTCGTCATCCGCAAGATTCCGCTCGCCAACCGCAACCGTCCCGCCGGACGCCCCTGACGCGAATTGCCCAACTCGATTCCCTTCCTTCCTGAAACGCCTGCCCTGCCTGATGCCGAGCCTGAACCGGGAGATTGTCAACTTTGGCGGCAATGTCCGCTTTCGACCGACGCACTACTACGAACCGCGCACGGAGGCGGAAGTGCTCGACATTCTCCGCACACACGCACATGGTCAAATCCGCGTCGCCGCCGCGCTGCATTCCTGGAGCAACCTGCTGGTCTCGGACGACGCCGTCGTCTGCCTCCGGCACTTCCGGGACATCACCACCCGGGTCGATGCGGCCGGCGATACCTGGGTCACCATCGGCGCCGGTTGCCGGGTCAAGCACGCTCTCAAGGCGCTGCGGCCGCTCGGACTCACCCTGCCCGCGATCGGTCTGATCACCGAACAGTTCGTCGCCGGCGCGATCGCCACCGGCACGCATGGCTCCGGGAATCACGGACTCGGCCACTACGTGCAGGAGGTCCGCATCGCCGCCTACGACGGGCAGACCGGCGAGCCGGGCATCTTCACGATCAGCTCCGGCGACGAACTCCGCGCCGCGCGCTGCCATCTCGGCTGCCTGGGCATCATCCTCTCCGTCACGCTCAAGGCGCGACCGGAATACCACGTCGGCGAACGCAACGCCCGTTACAAACAGCTCGACGACGTCGTTGCCCGCGAGTCGCAGCAGCCGTTGCAGCACTTCTTTCTCGTGCCGCATCAATGGGAATTCGTCGCCCAGCATCGCTGCATCGTCCCGCCCGTCACCGGTCCGTTGTACCGGTTCGACAGGTGGGCTTACTTTGCCGGCTGGTTTGTCACGATGGACGTCGGCCTGCATCTGACGTTCAAGCTGCTCGCGGGCGTGATCCGCAGACCCTCCGTCACACGGCAGTTCTTTCGCCGCGTCATGCCGTACCTGCTGATCGAGGAAAAGACCTTTGTCGGGCGCAGCGATCGCGTCCTCACCTGGGAACACGAACTGTTCCGCCACATGGAGATCGAAATGTTTGTGCCGCGACAGCATCTGGCCGCCGCTGTCGACCACATTCGCGCGGTCCTGACTGTGTGCGACGGTTCAGAAGAACTGGATCCGCTCGCCCGGGAGCGTCTGCAACGCGCCGGACTTCTCGAACCGCTGCTCGCCGTCCGGGGCGCGTTCACGCACCACTACCCCATCTGTGTCCGCCGGGTCTTCTGCGACGACACCCTCATGTCGATGTCCAGCGGCGACGGCCACGACTGGTACTCATTCAGCTTCATCACGCTCGCACAGCCGCGAGACGGCTTCCGGAAAATGGCCGACTACCTGGCCCGCTCCATGACGCAGCTGTTCGGCGCCCGCCCGCACTGGGGCAAATACTGCCCGCTGGACGGCGAAACCCTCCGCACGCTCTACCCGCGCTGGACGGAGTTCGACGCCGTCTGCCGCCGCTACGACCCTCGCGGCGTCTTTCAGAACGACTTCACACGCGCCGCTCTTGGACGTCAGTGACGCATCTGCGATGCGTCGCTAACCGGAATCTCGCGGCAATCGTACGCTGATCGCGTACGCCACCACTCCGGCCAGGAGCACTACGACCCCCAGCAGCGCCAGTTCCCACGCATAGAGCACGCTGCTCCAGAGCATGTAAACCGACGTCGCGCAGAACACCAGCGGCGTGACGGCCACCCCGCAGCGAAACGGTCGTTCGACCTGCGGTTCGCGCCACCTCAAGAGCGGCACCGCCGCTGCCGTCAGGCAGAAGAACACCCAGAATGTCGGCGCGGTGCCGGTCACCAGCGTGTGGAAGCCGCCGTCACCCGGCTTCCAGTTGGTCGCGCGCTCACCCGTCCAGGTCACACAGGCATCCAGCACCGACTTGCCGCCCGGTGTTCCGCACAGCCACACCAGCAGCAGCGACAATCCGCCGATCGCCAGCAGGGCCCGGACTGGTGCTCCCCGCAGCGGATCCCACTTCCCCAGCAGCTTGAGGATCCGGTGCTCTGCCCCGAGGCTCGCCGTGAGCCGCGCTCCCGAATACAGCATGCCGTTAATCGCCGCCAGCGTAGAGATCATCACGATGATGCCGATCCCCGCCTCGCCGACCGGTCCCCCAGCGCGTTCGAGCAGCTCGGCCGCCGGTGTCTTCGAACCCCGCACTCCTTCAAGCCCCAGGCCCGCCACATACGCCAGGTTCACCGCCAGGTAGATCGCCGTGATCATCCCGAGACCGGCGAGCAGCGCCCGGGGAATATTGCGCCGCACGTCGCGCACTTCGGCCGCCACGAATGCCGCGTCGCTCCAGCCTCCATACGCATACAGGATGAACACCAGCGCCAGTCCATAATTCACCCCGCGGGGCGTCTCTGGAGTGGGCGCAGCGGCCGGCGGTTCGTTTCCGAATGCCAGCCAGGCTCCGGCCATAACGATCAGCGCCAGGCCGATCAGCTTGAGGACCGTCAGCATGTTCTGCACGCGCGTTCCGGATCGGCCTCCCACGAGATTGACCGCCGTGAGCACCACGATCGCGCCGGCCGCCAGCAGGGCCGTGGATCCCGAAATATCGAACAGGCGTCCGGCATGCTCGGCAAACACAAACGCCATCGCGCCGATATTCGCCGGCACGATGACCGTCAGCCGCATCCATCCGAAAACAAAGCCGGTCCCCGGTCCGTAGGCCCGCGTCAGATAAACGTAATCTCCCCCCATCCGGGGATACGCCGTCGCCAGTTCGCAATAACACAGCGCGCCGGTCAGCGACAGCAGTCCCCCCGCAAGCCACAGCAGCAGGCCCGTGCCGGCGGTGGGAACATTCGAGAACACGTCGGCCGGCACCGCGAACAGCGACGCACCGATCACGATCCCGACGATCAGGCTGCCGGCATCCCACACGCCCAGCGGCGCGGACGTCTGGCTCGCTGCCGGTGTTGATTCCGCATCGGTCTTCACGTTCCGCACCGTCTCGTAACAAAGTCAACGACACAAAGTCACAGAGGCGCAAAGATGCACAACGAAGATTCGAAAAGAGCAGGGCGAACGACCCAATAATGCGAATCGAGCGCGAATTGATCGAGCGGCTTCTGATTCCTGCTTTGCGCGTCTCCGTGTCTTCGCGGCTTTGTGTCGTAACCTGCGATTCAGAGAGAGGCCGCTCGACTTCTCATTTACTCACGTTCCGCTTTCGGCTTTCCGCCCTCCTCCCGCGTCTTCTGCTTTGCCGCCAGCCGCTCCATCCGCGAATTCAGATGGGCAAAGTTCCCCAGCCACTGGTCGTAGTTCTGCGCCTTGAAGGCCAGAAACTCCGCCACCTCGGGATGCGGCAGGATCAGGAACTTTTCGGTCTCCAGGCCGGCGACAACCGCGTCCGCCACGACCTCCGGCGTTACGGCACTCCGTTTCAGAAACTGGTCGTACACGTCGTCCGGATTGAGGAATCCAGTATCCACTCCCGCCGGACACAGGCACGACACGCCGATCCCCTTGGGCCGATAATGAATCGCCAGCCACTCGGCGAACGCCACCGCCGCATGTTTCGTGACCGAATACACCGCCGAGCCCATTTCCGTCAGCAGCCCCGCGGCCGATGCCACCTGCAGCAGTTGGCCGGACCCGCGCTCCAGCATCGCAGGCAGCACGGCGCGCGCGGCGAACACGTGCGCCATCACGTTGACGTCCCAGCACTTCTGCCACGCGGCGTTTTCGACTTCCACGCCCCCCTTGGCAGTGATCCCGGCATTCGACACGAACAGGTCGATCGCCCCGCACGACTCCAGCGATTCCGCGACCAGCCGGATCACGTCCGCTTCCGAACTCACGTCACAGGCAATCGCCACTCCGCCGATCTCTCGCGCGACCGCCTCCGCGCCGGCCAGGTCCCGATCGGATACCACGATCCGCTTCGCCCCGGCCGCGGCAAACCTCCGGCACAGCGCGCGGCCAATCCCGTTCGCCCCGCCGGTCACCACGATGTTCTTGTCACGCAGATTCATTGAAAGGAAAAACAGGAGGTAACAGAGAAAACGGAGAAGGGAATCAACTTCACACTTGCCATCTCCATCAGTCGACTTCGCAGCATCGCGTCAAGTTTTCTTCGTGTCCGTCGTGACCTTCTGTAAAC